>CAZDYB010000295.1:0-5988 GCA_964509045.1 uncultured Akkermansia sp. | reverse complement strand
TTCTTCGTCCACTGCGGACCCAACACCGGGCTCGACCTCGTCACCAGACCCGAACCCTGGCTCGCCGCCTGAGCCCCGCCATCCAGCCTTCGCGAAATTGTTTCAAACAGCTGTTTGACACATTCAAACAACCGTTTGAACCTGCCCACGCCCATGGGCAAGCCTTCACGGTCCACTCACGACTCCACCTCCGCCGATACCCGCCGGCAACTCCTCGCCGCCGCCGCCGGCGTCTTCGCCGGACGGGGCTTCCGCCACGCCACCGTCCGCGACATCTGCCGCATCGCCGGCGCCAACCTCGCCGCCATCCGATATCATTTCGGCGACAAGGAAGCCCTCTACGCCGCCGTCCTCCACGAAACCGCCCCCGCCCCCGCCACGCCCCCAGCCGGATACCCAACCGGATCCACGCTCCCACCCCCGGCCACCCAACTCGGCACCTTCATCCACACCTTCCTCGCCCGCATCGCCGAGGAAGGCATCGCCGGTCATCACGGCTGCATCATGGCCCGTGAGATGGTCGATCCAACCCCCGCCCTCGACGAACTCGTCCAGCACTTCATCCGTCCCCAGCATGAATGGCTGCAACGCCTCGTCCGCGATCTCGCCGGCCCCGGACTCTCCCCCGCAGAAGTCCGGCGCATCGCCCATTCCATCGTCAGTCAGGTGCTCTTCTACAAACACTGCAACGCCGTCCTGTCCCGACTCGCTCCCACCGACTGCCTGTCACCGTCCAACCTGAACCTCATCGCCGATCACATCACCCGCTTCTCCATCGCCGCCATCGCCGCCTTCAAGATCCCATCCACTTCCCCACGCCCGGCCCGAAAGCCTCCCCGCGTCCCTTCGCGCCCTTCCCGCTGAACCCTTCCCCGCACGCCCATGTTCCACCTCGCACTCCGGATGCTCCTCGGCGACCGCGCCAAGTACATCATGCTCGTCGGCGGCCTCACCTTCTCCGCCCTGCTCATGACCCAGCAGAACGCCGTGTTCCAGGGACTCCTCTCCTGGACCACCTCCCACATGCGCAACATGCGCGCCTCCATCTGGGTGGTCGAAAGCCGCGTCGAACAGGTCAACGAAACCAAGGCCCTCCGCGATACCGACGTCAATCGCGTCCGCTCCGTCTCCGGCGTCGACTTCGCCATGCCCCTCTTCCAGGGCGTCCTCAAGGCCCGCGCCACCGATGGCTCCGAAAAACTCATCCAACTCATCGGTCTCCACGCCGGCACCCTCTTCGGACGCCCCACCAAAATGATCCAGGGCGATCTCGAACAACTCCGCATCGCCAATACCGTCGTCATCGATGAACTCGCCGCCGAACGCCTCGGTCTGGCGCCCACGCCCGGCTCTCCACCACGCCCCCTCCAACCCGGCGATGTCTTCGAGATCAATGACCGCGAGGCCCGCGTCGTGGGCATCTGCCGGACCGAACGTCACTTCTTCGGCTACCCCTACGTGTTCACCAGCTACGA
The DNA here is from genome assembly GCA_964509045.1 of uncultured Akkermansia sp. Lineage (GTDB taxonomy): Bacteria > Verrucomicrobiota > Verrucomicrobiia > Limisphaerales > UBA9464 > UBA6176. Next base: position 4,513 of record CAZDYB010000295.1, on the reverse strand, counting down.
CCAGGCCCTGCAGTTCGCTCCCCGCCAACGCAAGATGCTCTCCATGATCCTCGCCGAACCCAAACCCGGACTCACCGCCGACGAAGTCGCCCGCACCATCGCGGCCGAAACCGGTCTCGCTGCCTACACCGTCCCCGAGTTCGAACGCAGCACCATCAACTGGATCTGGAAGAACACCGGCATCCCCTTCAGCTTCGTCACCACCATCATCCTCGGCTTCATCGTCGGCGTCGCCATCGCCGGTCAGACCTTCTATTCCTTCGTCCTCGAAAACCTCCGCAATCTCGGCGCCCTCAAGGCCATGGGCGCCTCCAATGCCCTCCTCTCCGGCATGCTCCTCCTCCAGGCCTACACCGTCGGCCTCATCGGATTCGGATTCGGCGTCGGCCTCACCGCCGCCTTCGGCTTCGCCGTCGCCGACAAAGGTCAACCCCCCTTCCTCCTCCAACCCGAGTCCGTCGTCGGCACCCTCATCGCCATCCTCATCATCTGCACCCTGTCCGCCCTCCTCGGCATCCGGAAGGTCGCACGTCTCGAAGCCGCCATCGTGTTCCGCAGTTGATCCCCTCCTTCAACCACCCCGCGCCCAACCTCCCATGAGCCTCTCCCCTTCACCCTCCGATCCCGCCGCCGTCCGCCTCACCGGCGTCGTCAAGGCCTTCGGTTCCGGCGATGCCCGCACCCTCGCCCTCAAGGGCGCCGACTTCACCGCCGCCCAGGGCGAACTCCACCTCCTCGTCGGCCCTTCCGGTTGCGGCAAGACCACCCTCCTCTCCGTCGCCGCCGGAACCCTCGAATGGGACGAAGGCCAGGTCGACCTCTTCGGCACCCGCCTCAATGACCTGTCCGCCTCCAGCATCACCGCCTTCCGACGCCGCCACATCGGCTTCATCTTCCAACAGTTCAACCTCGTCCCCACCCTCGACCTCGTCGAAAACGTCTCGGTCCCCCTCCTCCTCAACGGCTCCCGCCGTCGCGACGCCGAGGACAAGGCCGCCGCCCTCCTCGCCCGCGTCGGTCTCGCCGGTCGCGAACGCAAACGCCCCAGCCAACTCTCCGGCGGCCAACGCCAACGCGTCGCCATCGCCCGCGCCCTCGTCCACGAACCCCGACTCCTCATCGCCGACGAACCCACCTCCGCACTCGACCGCGAAACCGGTCACCAGATCATGGACCTCCTCGCCACCGCCGCCCGCTCTCCAGGCCGAAGCGTCATCATCGTCACCCACGATCCCCGCACCTATTCCTATGCCGATCGCCTCACCGAAATGGAGGACGGTCGCGTCGCCGGCGTCCACCACGGCCCGGCCCTCAACGATTTCATCTCCATCCATCATTGATCCCTTTCCCAACCCTGTTTCCTGACCTCAACCCGGATCCTCCCATGCTCCGCAAACCGTCCTTCTATATCGCCATCGCCGGCATTGTCGCCACCCTCGCCCTCATGGCGCGGCAAAGCGCCCGCTCCCCAGACCCCGGCCCCGTCGCGCCCCCGGCCCGTTCCCCCGTCGCCAACAAGGTCGCCGCCACCGGCCTCATCGAAGCCGCCAACGAAAACGTCAAGATCGCCTCCCCCAAGGCCGGCCTCGTCACCCGCGTCCACGTCGCCGTCAACCAGTCCGTCGCCGCCAATGACCCCCTCTTCCAACTCGACAACCGCGAAGCCATCGCCCGCGTCAACGCCGTGGAAGCCCAACTCCTCGCCGCCCGCAGTCAACTCGCCGTCGAACAGAACCGCGTCGCCGATTCCACCGACCAACTCGCCCGCATCCAACAACTCGAACGCGATCGCGTCGCCTCCGAGGATGAAGCCCGTCGACGCGAGTTCGCCCTGGCCGGCGCCAAGGCATCCGCCGCGGCAGCAGAAGCCCAGGTCGCCGCCATCCAGGCCCAGCTCGAACAGGCCCGCACCGACCTCTCCATCCTGACCGTCCGTGCGCCCCGCGCAGGAACCCTCCTCCAGGTCAACGTCCGCGCCGGCGAATTCGCCCCCGCCGCCCTCCTCGCCGAACCCTTGATGCTCCTCGGCGACATCCAGTCCCTCCAGATCCGCGCCGAAGTCGATGAACAGAACGCCGTCCTCATAACCCCCAACGCCCCCGCTGTCGCCAGTCTCAAGGGCCATGCCGACCGCTCCATGCCCCTGCGCTTCGTCCGCATCGAACCCTACGTCGTCCCCAAACGCAGCCTCACCGGCGACAGCCTCGAACGCGTCGATACCCGCGTCCTCCAGATCGTCTACGCCTTCGACCAACCCGCATTCCCCGCCTACGTCGGCCAACAGGTCGACGTCTTCATCGAACGTCCCCCATCCACCGCCCGCATCCCCACGCCGGCCCCTGACACTGTGTCAGACAACCCTTGATCCCCCTTTCCACTCCCCTCAACCTCCCTCCCGCTTCGCGCCATGAAACCCCTCCTGCTCTTCGCCGTCGCTCTCGTCGCCCATCCGCTTTCCCCCACCCGCGCCGATACCACCCCACCCGCCACCCCACCGTCCCGTCCCGAATCCGCCAGCCCACCCTGGCCCACCGCCCCCCTGACCCGCGATCAATCCCTCGACCTCGCCCTCGCGTGGAATCCTACCCTCCTCAAGGGACGCCAGGACATCGAGGAAGCGCACGGCATCTCCCTCCAGCAACGCTCCGCCTACCTGCCACGCCTCGGTGCCACTGGCGCCTACAACCAGATCGACGAAAACAAGATCGAGTCCGTCGCCTTCGATCCCAGCGCCCCCGCCGTCGCCTTCGCCAACAACCAGAACTGGAACGCCAACATCGTCGTCTCCCAACCCGTCTTCGCCGGTGGCAAACTCCGTTCCGCCGCCCGTTCCTCCCGTCTCACCCGCGAAGCCGCCCTCGCCAATTACCAGACCCTCGTCGCCAATACCCTCCTCGAAGTCCGCATCGCCTACGACGACGCCCTGCTCGCCGCCGAACAGATCACCGTCCAGGAAGCCTCAATCAAACTCCTCGAACAGGAACTCGCCGATACCCGCCGACGCTTCGATGCCGGTACCGTCCCCCGCTTCAATGTCCTGCGCGCCGAAGTCGAACTCGCCAACGCCAAACCCCGACTCATCCGCGCCCGCAATGCCCTCCGCATCTCCCGCAACAACCTCGCCGTCCTCCTCGGTTTCAATGTCCCCCGCGAAACCCCACAGGACATCCCACTCTTCACCGCAGATTCCCTCGCCGTCACCCCCGTCGACGTCAACCTCGCCGACTCCATCGGACGCGCCCTCGCCCAACGCCCCGAACTCGCCGCACTGCGCACCGGCGAAAAACTCCGCTCCGAGGAAGTCATCCAGGCCCGCGCCGATTACTACCCTCAACTCTCCGGCAACGCCGGTTACGGCTGGCAATCCCGCAACTTCGTCCGCGACCTCACCCGCGATCTCAATGGCTGGAACGTCGGCGCCCAGCTTTCCTGGTCGATCTGGGATTTCGGCTTGACCCAGGGAAAGGTCCAGGCCGCCAAGGCCCGCCAGACCCGCGCCCGCATCGATACCGACGACAACGCACGCCGCATCGAACTCGAGGTCCGCACCGCCTTCTCCAACCTCGACGAAGCCCGTGAGGTCCTCGAATCCCAGGCCAGGGTCATCGAACAGGCCGAGGAAGCCGTCCGCCTCTCCAATGCCCGCGCCGAAGCCGGCACCGGCACCCAACTCGATGTCCTCTCGTCCCAGACCGCCCTCACCGAGGCCCGCACCACCTACTCCGTCGCCCTCCGCGATTACAACGTCGCCAAGGCCCGACTCGACCGCGCCACCGGCGAAGGCGTCCGCCTCTTCCGCCAGGACAAACCTTAGCCAACCCTGCAGTAGCGGTCTCGTGCGGGGACGCAGAGAGAGACTGGAAAACGGGAGTCCGGGCATCCTTGGTTCAGGGAGTCCGACGACCGATGTCCCGGGCTGGAATCCCGGTCCCCGTTGGGGACGCATTCCGGCCCCGCCGGCCCGAAGGGTCGGAAGATCAGAGCCCGGGACCGTAGAGCAATGGGGTCGCGTCTAAATATTTGACATTTGAGCCCAGCCACCCGGATCGGGTGGTGCGCCCAATCCATAGGCTCCGATCTTCGGTGACACACAGGCCGCGACCGCTGCGCACCCACTCAAATGTCAATTATTTAGACGCGACCCCTTTGTCCGGAATGTCCGATCGCCAAGCCAGAAGCCCAACTGCCCCGAATCTCCAATTCCCCATCCCCCTCTGTGTCCTCTGTGGTGAATCGCCCACCCCCCTAAACACTCCTCCACTCCCAAGCTGGACCAGGGTCAGAAAGCGTTTCTTCCCCAACAACACCTCCAACCCGGTCCTTCAGGCCGCAACCCATTCCTCCCCAAACGCACCCCTACCCCATCCCACCCGCGATTTGCCATGGCTTCGCAGCGCACACCCCGGTAAGACCCTTCGGATGCGTCCTATCCTTCCCCGCTCGGTCTGCGCCCTGATCGCATCCCTTGCCGGTGTCGCCTCCCTGCCGGCCGCTACCGTCCCCGTCACCGTCG
>CAZDYB010000294.1:0-5998 GCA_964509045.1 uncultured Akkermansia sp. | reverse complement strand
ACCGTCACCACTTTCTGGGTGGCATCCGGGATCGTCGGCGATTACGTCCTCTCCGGCACCGGTCTCTGGTTATGCTGATAGCTCAATCGCGCCCGCCACCCCTCGGAAAAGGCCCATTCTCCACCCGCCCCAAAGGTGAAGGTATCCCTCCAATCCTGCGGATACTGGGTCACCAATCCCGGCAACGAAGCCGGCACATCCAGGTTCAACGTCTTGAACCGGGAGAACTGCACCCACTCCGCATTCGCCTCCAACCGCACCGTCTCCGTGACCCGGAATCCGTAGCCCAGGCCCAATACCGTCGGAAACTTGATCTGACTCCTGAAATCCGTCCGCAGGCTCGCGTCCGGGCTCAACGGAAACTCCGTGCCCGTCAGGTGCCCCTCATAATCCACCTGCATCGGCAAACGCGCCGTGAAGGCAATCCGGTGTCCGTCCCAGGGTTCCACCGTCAAACCCACATTCCCGCTATATCCCATCCCGTCTCCACGCGCCCTCAACTCGCCATCCGCCAACCCCGGATTCCCAAATGCCAATCCCCACGGATAGATCTGTTTCAGGTGCAATTCCGACCACATCGCATCCAACCCCAACCCCAACCGAACCCGATCCCCCAACCGGAACGCCAGGGTCGGATTCACATTGAACGTCTTCAGATCCACATAGTGCGGCGCCGAATACCGGAACGCTCCGGCCTCATCCCACTTGATCGAAAGTCCATAGGGCACCGTCACCCCGATTCCCGCCGCCACCCGGTCGTTCAACGGCCCTCCCGCAAAGATCGCCGGCAGGAACTTCCAGGGATCCTCGGTCCGCGTCGTTGACCCGTCATGAGCCGACCGGTACCGCACCGAATGATGCACGAAGGTCGGCTCGGCCGAGGCTTCCCAAGCCTCCAGATCCACCAGGTTCGCCGGGTTGTGCCACGTGGCCGACGCGTCATCGATGAAGGCCAGTCGCCCACCGGACATGCCCAGTCCCGCGGCACCCGTGGTGGGACTTCTAAAGCCTTCCCCCAGGCAGGGTGTACCAAGGAAACTCAGGGTAAGAACCGCTGCCGCCGCTGTATCGGGGAGGCGAATGAAACTCATGGCACACCTGTTATGCTGGAATTCCCGACGTCCACGCAAGTGTTCACCGGTACACCAATAAAATACCCAGACCCACAGGATTGCTGCTTTTCACCTACCCCGCCCGTCGCTTTACTTGTCCCCAGCCCCAGTCACCGCAGAAGCGGCCCCATCCGCCGGTGACGCGGTCGCCCTCCGGAAAATGTTGATCTCCGGATGCGATCCACCGGTTTCCCCCTCATCGCATCGCCATGGCCAGCAAATCCGCAGCCCCCCTGTTTTCCGAGCGCGAAGCCCACGTGTCGTGCCGCAACAGTCAAGGCGCCGAAATCCGTGCCACTCCAGTCCGGTTGACCCGGTTCTCGGTGGTCTTCGAGGTCTACAACCCGTTCAGCCTGCTCCAGTTGTCCGAGGTGCTGTCCGAGTTCCGCATCACCATCGGCGAACGCTGCGTCTTCGCCGGACGCGCCGTCGTGTCCAACCTCGTCAACACCGGCATCATGCTGCTGTGCGAGGCCACCCTCGACGAATCGTGGCTCGACGTAGACATCTTCTCCCCCATCTCCCAACCCCAGCGGTTGCAGGCGGAGTTCGATGCCTTCATGGACGAGTGGCGCAAGAACCGCGCCGTCACTCCCGACTTCAAGGTCGCTGTCTCCGACTTCCAGATGCTCCTCATGGACCTCCGCCGATGGCTCGATCAGGTCGAACTCGGCGTCCGCTCCGAACCCCAGGGCATCCGGTCGGAAATGGAACGGACCGTCCTCGGCGAACTCGAGGGACGCATCCTTCCCGAAGTCGGCGAATGGATGGACCGCTTCGATGCCGTCGCCGGCGGCATCGCCTCGGAATCCCGTGCCGCCCATCGCGCCTATGCCCGGCGCCAGTTGCACCCGCTCGTCCTCTGCTCCCCCTTCGTCTATCGGACCTTCCAGAAGCCCCTCGGCTACGCCGGGGATTATGAGATGGTCAACATGATCCTCCGGGATCCCCACGAGGGCTCCACCCTCTTTGCCAAACTCGTCAACGTCGTCTTCCTCCAGAACCCACCCGCCCTCGCCCATCGCAACCGGATCATCCACCTCCAGCAACGCCTCGCCGAGGAGGTCCGACGCGTCCATGCCCTGGGACGTCGCTGCCGCGTCCTCAATCTCGGATGCGGCCCCGCCATGGAGATCCAGCAATTCCTCGCCTCGGATCCCGCCTCCGATCTCGCTGATTTCCTGCTCCTCGACTTCAACAACGAGACCCTCGAATACGCCGAGGAATCCATCCTGCGCTGTCGGGAACAACACCAGCGCACCTGCTCGATCAAGTTTGAGGAGAAATCCATCAATCAACTCCTCAAGGACGCTTCCCGCCCCGAAATGGCCGCCCATCGGGGCCAGTTCGATCTCGTGTATTGCGCCGGCCTGTTCGACTACGTGTCGGATAGGGTCTGCCGACGCCTCACCGAACTGTTCTACGAGTTCCTCGCTCCCGGCGGTCTCCTCATCGTCACCAATGTCGATGACTCCAAACCCTTCCGGGAATCCATGGATTACCTCCTCGAATGGCATCTCATCTATCGGGATGCCGAGGCCATGCGCCAGTTGATACCTCCCCACGCCAACGAATCACCCGTCTCCATCCAGGCCGATCCGACCGGCGTGAACCTGTTCCTCGAAATCCGCCGTCCCGGCTCCTGATCCATGAGCCGGGAGTCCCCAGAAATCCTCGCCGCGTTCGAGGAGTCGGATCGCGGGATCGCCATCCGCCGGATCCGCATCGGATGCGTCATTGCCATGGTCCTGCTTCCACTGGGTTCGCTCGTGGATCTGCAGGTCTATCCCGGCCAGGTCGGCCCGTTCCTCCGCTACCGGTTGGTCGGGTCCCTGGCCATGCTCCCGTTGCTCGGGTTCGTTCACCTCCCCGCGGGACGCCGCCACCACCGCTCCGTCGGTGTCGCCCTCGCCATGATCCCCGCCTCCTGCATGGCCTGGATCATCGCCTTCACCCCAGACGCCGCTTCCTCCCCCTACTACGCCGGCCTCAATCTCGTCCTGCTCGCCGTCGGTCTCGTGCTTCAGTGGAACACCCTCCAGAGCGTCGCCGCCGTCATCGGGGTCATCGCCGTCTATATCCTCGCCGGCGCACCCCACGTCGAGACCGCCACCCGAAGCGCCTTCCTCAACAATTTCTACTTCATCTTCCTCACCGGAGTCATCGTCATCATCGGCAACTCCATCCAGACCCGCCTCCGCAAAAGCGAGTTCCACTCCCGCTACCTCGTCGAACGCAGCCGCATCGAACTCGCCGATGCCAATCTCAAGCTCGCCGAGATCAACGAGCAACTCGGGGTCAGCAACGGCAAACTCGAACTCACCAACCGCCGCCTCCGCGAACTCGATGAACTCAAGGGCCGCTTCTTCGCCAACATCTCCCACGAACTCCGCACCCCCCTCACCCTCCTCATCGGTCCCCTCGAAACCATCCGGACCGAAAGCGGCTTCCAGAACGATCCACGCCTCAATGATCTCCTCGACACCATGCATGCCAATGGCATGCGCCTCCTCAAGCTGATCAACGACCTCCTCGACCTCGTCCGCCTCGACGCCGGCGGCCTCCAACTCCACCGCATCCCCATCGACGTCGCCCTCTTCGTCCCAGGCATCCTCCGCTCCATCCGTTCACTCGGCGAAGCCAAGGGCATCCACCTCGCCCACTACATCGATCCCGAGGCCAATACTGTCCTCGCCGACCCCGACAAGCTCGAAAAGATCTTCCTCAACCTCCTCTTCAACGCCGTCAAATTCACCCCCGCCGGCGGCAAGGTCGAAATCCGCGCCCTCCGCGACGGCGACCAGATCCACTTCCAGGTCGTCGACAGCGGCGTCGGCATCACCAAGGAACAACTCCCCAATGTCTTCGACCGTTTCTGGCAGGGCGACACCTCCGCCCAACGCAAGTACCAGGGCGCCGGCATCGGCCTCGCCCTCGTCAAGGAACTCGTCGAGGCCCACCAGGGCTCCGTCATCGTCGAAAGCCGTCCCGGCGCCGGCACCACCATGAATGTCCGGTTGCCCGCTGCCCAACTCCCGGCCATCCCCATTCCCGCCATCCCCACCTCCCCTCCCACCGCTCCCTACCCGGCATCCCTTCCAAACCCCGCCACCCATGGCGCCCAGGACACCGGTGTCCCCACCCCGATCCCCAACGCCAATCCCGATCCCGCCGGCTGGCTCTCGGACCTCTATCGCCGCGCCGAACTGTTCGCCGGCATCCCGTCCCTGCGCGACAGCGTCCGCCCCCTTCCCACCCACGGCGGATCCAAGAAACCCCGCCTCCTCATCGCCGAGGACGAACCCGACATGCTGGGCTTCCTCCGGTTGTCCCTCCAGGACGACTACGACCTCGTCGAGGCCGTCGATGGCGATCAGGCCGTCACCCTCATCCGGCAGTACCTCCCGGACATCATCCTTTGCGACATGATGATGCCGGAAAAGGATGGGCTGGAAGTCTGCCGGGAAGTCCGGCGCCGTCGCTCCACCCGGGGAATCCCGTTCCTCATGCTCACCGCCCGCGCCGACGACCAGACCAAACTCACCGCGCTCGACGCCGGAGCCTCGGATTACCTCAGCAAACCCTTCAGCACCGCCGAACTCCGCCTCCGGCTCAAGAACCTCGTCGACACCTTCCGCCTCCAGAAGTCCCTCGACTGGCAGAACCAGAAACTCAAGGCCACCCTCGATCAGTTGCAGGAAACCGAGACCCAGCTCGTCCAGTCCGAAAAGCTCGCCTCCCTCGGACGCCTCTCCGCCGGAATCATCCACGAGATCAACAACCCCCTCAATTTCGCCAACACCGGCCTCCACATGATCGCCGCCCACGGCCGGCACCTCCCCGATTCCATACGCCCCGAGTTCCAGGAAACCCTCAAGGATATCGTCGACGGACTCGGCCGCGTCGCCACCATCGTCAGCGATCTCCGTTCCTTCACCCATCCCGGCGCCGCCGAAGACGATGTCGATGTCCAGAACGCCGTCTCCTCCGCCGCCCGTTTCCTCGCCGCGGAACTTCGCGATGACATCCACCTCGGCATCGTCATCCCCGATGGATTCATCATCCGCGCCAACCGCAACAAACTCATCCAGGTCTTCGTCAACCTGCTCCAGAACGCCGCCGACGCCGTCCGCCAGAAGCTCTATCCCGAAGGCGAACATCCCGAGATCACCATCACCGCCGATGTCTCCACCCGCTTCCATCGGGTCCGCGTCCGCGACAACGGCAGCGGCATTCCCGCCGAGGTCATCGGCAAGGTCTTCGACCCCTTCTTCACCACCAAGGACGTCGGCAGCGGAACAGGCTTGGGCCTGAGCATCTGCCACCGCATCGTCACCGACGCCGGCGGTCGCATCGCAGCCCAGAGCGCCCCCGGCAAGTTCACCGAATTTACCCTCGAATTCCCCGTTCCAGATCCCAACTCTGCCTGATTCAAATTCCTCATCCTCTCAATCCCATGGACAACATCTACGACTACAAACGCTACGCCGTGCTCTACGTGGACGATGAGGAGATGTCCCTCAAATACTTCTCCCGCGCCTTCGGCTCCACCTTCCGCATCTTCACCGCCTCCAATGCCGAGGAAGGATTCAGGATCCTGAGCGATCATCAGGAGGAGATCGGCGTCATCATGTCCGACCAACGCATGCCCGGCGAAAAAGGCGTCCAGTTCCTCGAACGCGCCCGCCGCCTCCGCCCCCGCATCATCCGAATCCTCGCCACCGCCTACTCCGACCTCGATGCTGCCATCGATGCCGTCAATACAGGCGCCATCTACAAGTACGTCACCAAACCCTGGGACGTGCCCCAACTCGAAACCACCCTCAAACGCAGCCTCGAGTTCTACATCGTCCAGACCGAACGCGATTATCTCCTCCGCGAGAAAC
>CAZDYB010000293.1:0-6025 GCA_964509045.1 uncultured Akkermansia sp. | reverse complement strand
CGGACGGCTGGGTTTCGGAAAAAGTTGGTTCAGGGGTGTGGATTGCTGCTGGCTCCGGTTCCGGTTCCTGTTGGGGTTCGGGTTCGGGCTCAGGCTCGGGCTCCGGATCGGGGACACGGATGAGGGCGACCGGTGCAAACTCCTGGATGGGGGCGACCGGTGCTGCCTGAGCGAGCGGGGTAAGCTGTTGCTCCAGGTATTCTGCGGTGATCTTGTCGAGCGAGCTGGAGGGAACCTTGGCCGCGGAGATGCCCAGTTCTTTGGCCCTGACGAGAACGAACTTGCTCTCGAGGTTCAGCTTCTTGGCGATTTCGTAGATACGAACGGGCATACTGTATTTCGGGAGAGTTGGACCGGGCGGGGGCGTTCAGACCAGTGGAAAAAGCGGAGTGTGGGACTGGGATGGAATCACGGGGTGGGATCGGTGCCGGCCTGGCGCCGTGCCAGTTCACCCCGGGCGGCTTCGATCACGACCGAGGCATCGTCGCCAATCTCGGGAAACTCATGAAGATCGGCGACATCGGCCTGGGCGATCTCGTCGAGGGAATGGAACCCGCCGGTGATGAGGGCGCGGGCGTGGGCTGGAGTGATGCCGGGGACCTGGGCCATCTGCTGGATGGCGTGATCGACCTTGTCGGCGAAGCCGGAGACGCGCTCGGCTTCGGGTTCGATGCTGATCCGCCAACCGGTGATCCGTTCGGTGAGGCGGGTGTTCTGTCCGCGCTTGCCGATGGCGAGGGAGAGTTGGTCGGGGGAACACTTGATGAAGACGCGACGGGCGGCTTCATCGATCTGCATGCCCTTCAACTGGGCTGGGGCGAGGGCGTTGGTGATGAAGGTGCGGACATCGGGGGACCAGGGGATGATGTCGACCTTCTCGTTGTTGAGTTCGCGGACGATGTTTTTGACCCGGGTACCGCGGAGGCCCACGCAGGCCCCGACGGGATCGACCTTGGGATCGCGGGAATAGACCGCGAGCTTGGTACGGAAGCCGGGTTCGCGGGCGATCTCCTTGATTTCGATGGTGCCGTCGGAGATCTCGCTGACTTCGAGGCGGAACAGCTTGAGGACGAAATTGGGGTCGGCGCGGGACAGGATGATTTCGGGGCCGCGGATGGTCTGTTCGACGGCCTTGACGAAGCAGCGGATCCGTTCGCCGGGTTGGTATTCCTCGGTGGGAACCCGTTCGCGATTGGGCATGATGGCCTCGAACTTGCCGAGGTCGAGGACGACATCGGAACGTTCGAAGCGCCGGACGGTGCCGCTGACGATATCTCCGACGCGATCCTTGAACTCCGAGAAGATGAGTTCCTTTTCGGCGCGCCGGACCTGTTGGAGGAGGGCTTGCTTGGCGTGCTGGGCAGCGATCCGGCCGAAGTCCTTGGGAGTGACCTCGACCTCGATTTCATCGCCCTGTTTGGCATCCACATGACCGAGGCGCCGGGCCTCGGCGATGGAGATCTGATCGTGTTTGGAGAGGACCTTTTCTGCGACGATGAGCTTTGCCCAGGCGCGGGTGGCGCCGTTCTTGGGCTCGATGGAGATGCGAAGTTCGCGGGCTGGCCCCACGGACTTCTTGGCAGCGGCGACCAGTGATTCCTGGACGGCAGCGAGGAGGCGATCCCTGGGGATCCCCTTTTCCTTCTCCCAGTATTCGAGTACAGCCAAAAATTCTGCGTTCATTCGCGCTCCCTCGCTCCCCATGCGGACAAAAAAAAGTCGGTAGTTTTACCTCCGACTTGTGCTGGCCGGCACGTGCCGGCCCGGGAAGCTGTTATTGCGCCGGAAGTTAGTTTTTCTGGGGGGAAACCGTCAAGGCGCAATTCGGGTTTGGACGAACGGTCGGAGGCCAGCCCTCTCCACTTGCCGCTGGTCTGTAACCAGGTCGTCGCATAGTTTTCCTGCACTTCACGTGCGACGCGGTCGACGCATCGTGCAGGATTTCGTCGCATGGAGAAACCGGAGTGGTTGATGAGTCAGGCATCGGGACACGTTGCCGGGGTGGGCATGCGGGTGCTGACCCGCGGTGCCCGTGCAACGCGTTACCGGCTTCGGATGGTGCAGGACACGCGGGACCTGCACGCCGCCCAGTCGCTCCGGTTCATGGTGTTCAACCTGGAGTTGAACGAGGGGTTGGATCAGTCGTATGTCACGCTTCGGGATGCGGATCCCTTTGATGCGGTCTGTGACCATCTACTGGTCGAGGAGGTATCCACCGGGGAGGTGGTTGGGACCTACCGGTTGCAGGCCGGACCCATGGCCCAGCGCAACCTGGGATACTACTCAGCGCAGGAATTCGATTTCAGTCCATTCGAGCCTGTCCGTGCCGAGGTGGTGGAATTGGGGCGGGCCTGTGTCCACCGGGATCATCGCAACCTGATGGTTCTTTCGATGCTCTGGCGGGGCATCGCCGACTATGCCCGGGATCACGGCTGTCGGTACCTGGTCGGGTGCAGTTCATTGACCTCGCAGGATCCGCGGGATGGAGCATCGGTCTATCTGAGTCTCGGGCCGGACTACCTGGTGGAAGCCCGGTTCCGGACCCATCCGTTGGTTGAGTACGCGTGTCCGCTGGACCGGTTGGCGGTTGTGCCGCCCCGTTTGCCGCCCCTGCTGCGGGCCTATCTTTCCTTCGGGGCGAGGATCTGCGGCGCGCCGGCAATGGATCGCGAGTTCAAGACCATCGATTTCCTCACCTGGATGGATCTCCAGACCTTGTCGGAGTCGGCGCGGCGGTTGATGGGAAGCCCGGCATGTTGAAGGTCGGTTTGCGACGGCTCTGGCGGTTGGGTCGGTTTCTGGGGGCTTGTTCCCGGGCCGGGATGGATTCCCCGGGGGAATCGTTGATGGGTCGGGCGGAGTGGACCCGCCGCCATGCTCAGGGATTTGCCGGTGCCATCGGGATGGAAGTGGTGGTGGAGGGGGATCCGGCGGGTGCGGATGCGTGGGTGGGGAATCATCTGGGGTATCTCGACATCGTGGGACTGGGGACGGTCCGGCCGGCGGCATTTGTATCGAAGGCTGATGTCCGGAAGTGGCCGGTCATCGGGGGGTTGGCGACCCGGTCCGGGTCGATTTTCCTGGAGCGGGAGCGTCGGATGGCGGTGGGGCGGGCGGTGGCGGCGATGTCGGAGCGGGTATCGGCGGGAGTGCCGGTGGTTTTCTTTCCGGAGGGGACGAGTTCGGCGGGGAGGTCGGTGTTGCCGTTTCATGCTTCGTTGTTTGGGCCGGCGGTGGAGCGGGGGTGGCGGCTGGCGCCGTTTGCCTTGGGATTCGAGGTGATACCGGACGGCGGGGCGGAGGCGCCGTATTGGGGGGACATGACTTTTGGACCGCATTTTGTCCGGTTGCTGGGCCATGGTGGTTTGCGGATGCGGATCCGGTTTGGGGAATCGACCTGGGTGGGGTCGGATCGGAAGGCGGCGGCATCGGAGTGGCGGGAGAGGGTGGCGGTCCTGCATGCGGGGTTGGGAGGGGGAGTGGAGGGAGAATGCGCTTCGCGCCGGGAAGGTCGCGCCCTAGCCTGACCGCTGTGCGGTGCGAGATCGCCATCGTGGTGCCCCTGTTCAATGAGGCGGACAATGTCCGACCGCTGGTGGAGGAGATTGCCCGGGTGTTCGGGGACGGGGGTCAGTCGTGGGAACTGGTGTTGGTGGATGATGCGAGCACGGATGGGACGTGGGCGCGGGTGAACGAGTCAGCGGCCCGGGATCCGCGGATCCGCGGGATCCGGCACAGCATGAATCGAGGGCAGAGTGCGGCGGTATGGACTGGGATCAGCGGGAGTGACGCGCCGTTGTTGTGCACCCTGGACGGGGATTTGCAGAATGACCCGGAAGAGTTGCCGCGGATGCTGGGGATGCTGGGTGGCGAGTGTGATTTCGTCTGTGGACACCGTGTGCACCGGGAGGACAGTTGGGTGCGGAAGGTGTCATCGAGGGTGGCGCGATGGGCTCGGACGTGGGCCTTGGGGCATGATTTTGCGGACACCGGATGTGCCTTGCGGGCCTTCAAGCGTGCGGCGCTTGGGGGTGTGTTCCTGTTCAACGGACTGCATCGGTTCCTGCCCATCCTGGTGGCGGGAAACGGCAGTCGCTGCCGGGAAGTGCCGGTGCGGCATCGGCCCCGGGTGGCGGGGGTCAGCAAGTACGGGGTCTGGAACCGGCTTGGGCGTGGGCTTTTTGATCTGGTTGGGGTGGCGTGGTACCAGCGGCGTCGGATTCCGGTTGTCCCGGTGGAATCCACCCCTGGCGTCGTCACGGCCAACCGCTGAACTGCCGGCTTTCACCGCGGGAACGATTTCTCCAGCATGCCCGTCTGCGAATTCGAACATGAACGACTGGATTGAGTGGATGTACCGCCCGGATGCCTGGGTGAGTTTGCTGACCCTGACCGTGATGGAGATCGTGCTGGGGATCGACAACCTCATCTTCATCTCGATCCTTTCCGGGAAGCTTCCGGTCGAGCAGCAGGCGCGGGCACGGCGGGTGGGGTTGGCCCTGGCATTGGTCACCCGGATCCTTCTCCTGCTTTCCATCAGCTGGGTCATCAACCTGAAGAACGAGTTGTGGAAGGCTTCGTTCCTGGGGTTGGAATTGCCCAACACCGGCAAGGACCTGGTCCTGGCGGTGGGCGGATTGTTCCTGGTATGGAAGTCGGTCCGCGAGATCCATGAGAAACTGGAGGGAGCGGATGGCGGGCGATCGCCGGGGGCCATGCCCTCGTTCGGGGCGGTGATCGTGCAGATCCTGCTGTTGGATGTGGTCTTCTCGCTCGACTCGGTCATCACGGCGGTTGGGATGTCGAAGTACATTCCGGTGATGGTGTTGGCGGTGGTCCTGGCGATGGTGGTGATGTTGATCTTTGTGAACCAGATCGGTGGGTTTGTGGAACGGCATCCGACGGTGAAGATGCTGGCGTTGGCATTCCTGATCCTGATCGGGACCCTGCTGTTGGCGGAGGGCTTCGGTCAGCACATCAGCAAGGGCTATGTCTATTTCGCCATGGCCTTCTCGGTGGGGGTGGAGATGCTCAATCTCCGGCTTCGATCCAAGAGTGAGAAGGTGAAGCTCCATCAACCGTTTCGCTGATCCATTTCATGACCCTAACCGACCTGCAATCCGACGAAGCGCTCCGTCAGCATGAGTTCCCGGTGACCCGACAGGGGATCTTTGTGGCCCATGCCGGAGTCTGTCCGTTGCCCCGGCGAGTTGCGGAAGCCATGACCGGTTACCTGCATCGGTGCACCGAAATGGACCAGTACGAAGCGATGCCGGGAGGGTTGCTTGCCGACACCCGGGCCCGGGCGGCCCGGCTCATCGGGGCCCGACCCGAGGAGATCGCCCTGGTTGGCCCGACGTCCCTGGCGTTGTCGTACATTGCGGCGGGGTTGCCTTGGCGGCGTGGGGACAACGTGTTGGTCTGTTACGACGACTATCCATCGAACGTGTATCCGTGGATGGCGCTGTCGGATCGGGGAGTGGAAGTGCGTTTCCTGAACCTGCGGGAGTTGGGGAAGGTGCGGGCGGTGGATGTGCAGGGGCAGGTGGATGAACAGACCCGGTTGGTGTCGCTGGCCAGTGGACATTACCTCACCGGTTGGCGGATCAACATTGATGCCATCGGCAAGTTCCTGCATTCGCGTCGCATCCTGTTCTGTCTGGATGCCATCCAGACCCTGGGGGCGTTTCCGGTGTCGGTGGAGCATGTGGATTTCCTGGCGGCGGATTCGCACAAGTGGCTGTTGGGGCCGAGTGCGGCGGGGATCCTTTATGTGCGGAAGGAGTTGCAGGACCGGCTTCGGCCGATCGTGCATGGGTGGCACAACCTGCGATGCCCGGATTTCCTGACGCAGGAAGAGCTCGAGTTCCAGCCGGATGCACGCCGGTACGAGGTCGGTACGCATGACATGGCGGGGATGGCCGGGCTGCGGGCGGCCCTGGAGTTGGTGGAGGAGATCGGGGTGCGGGCCATTGCGACCGAACTGATCCGCAAGCGGACCTGGGTGGTGGAGGGGTTGTTGGCG
>CAZDYB010000292.1:0-6027 GCA_964509045.1 uncultured Akkermansia sp. | reverse complement strand
CTTCGCGCGACCCGGGGCTACCAGCTCCCATCCCTCCGGGATGAAATCCTTCGCCGAAGGTCGCGCGCAACGGCCCTCCCCTACGCCGGAGGCGTTTCCTTCGCCATCGCCCTTCCCCAGTCGATCCCGGCCTTTGGGGAGAGGAAATTGGATACCCGGGATCGGAACCCGCACTCCTGCCGACAGGTGCAAGTTCCTTTGAACGACCCATGCGGACCCGGGTCTTTGCTTTGCAGTGCAAAGTGGGACCCAGGATCCGCCACTCACCCCTCCGAAACACGGGGGCATCGGCGACCTGCCGATCCTCCTGCGCGGTGAGGTCGGACCCATCCGCAACTGGCTGGAATCGTCCGGCACCCGGCGATGGGTCCTTTGTCTGGCAGTGATCCTGGTGGGGACGGCCCTGTTCGGTGCGGCGGTGGGATCGTGGCGTGATCCGCTTCAGGCGGGCTACACGGCGATCAAGTTCCCCCTGATCATCCTGATGACCACGTTGGGAACGGGGTTGCTGAACGCCATGCTGGCGCCGTTGCTCGGATTGAACCTGTCGCTGCGTCAATCGCTGCTGGCCGTCCTGCTCAGCTTCACCATCGCGGCGGCGATCCTCGGAGCGTCGAGTCCGTTGATCTATTTCCTGGTCTGGAACACCCCGCCCCTGGTCCCCAACGGCCGGGGAGCAACCTCCGCCCACAGCCTGTTGCTCGTTTCGCAGACGGTGGCCATCGCCTTCGCCGGCGGCAGCGCCAATCTCCGACTGCTCCAATTGCTCCGCGAACTGGCAGGCAGCCGGGAGATCGCCCTGCGCGTCCTGATCGCGTGGCTCGGGGCAAACCTGCTGCTGGGCAGTCAACTCGCCTGGATCCTCCGACCTTTTGTCGGGTCGCCGGGGCTGCCGGTGGAGTTCCTCCGCAAGAATGCCTTCGCCGGCAGCTTCTACGAATCCTTGTTCCACGCTTTCCAACACGTGTTCTGACATCCTTTTCGTTCCCTCATCCAAAAGCCGGATCCCACTCCAGAGCCCATCACTGCCATGAATGAGTCCACACCGCCTCCCATTCCCAACCCGATGCCCCCGGATCCATCGTGGGTCCTGTCGGAAACCCGTGAACTCGGCGACGACCCCCTGGATGTCCTTCCGATCCGCGGGATCGGCGGCACGGCAGAGGCCCTGCTCCGGCATCCGCGGCGCATCCAGTATCACCTGCGCCAGCCCGATGCCGGTCGACTCCTGCTGTCGCTGCTCCTGATCGCGGTGGTGTGCAGTGCCATTTATGGCTTGGTCGTTGGAACCTTCTCCAAGGGCGACCAACTCTGGGCGGCCCCGTTGAAGATCTCGTTGGGATTGCTGATGTCCGGTCTCATCTGTCTGCCGAGCCTCTACATCTTTGCCTGCCTGAGCGGGGCATACGTCCGGATGATGGAAGCCGCGGGATTGGTGATCGGGTTGATGGCGCTGCTCTCGGTGCTGCTGGTCGGGTTCGCACCCGTTGCCTGGGTGTTCTCCGAATCCACCCAGTCGGTGCCGGCCATGGGCACCCTGCACCTTGGATTCGGACTGGTGGCCGTCTGGTTCGGACTGCGATTCCTGATGTCGGGACTGGTCCACGCCCAAGCCGGCGCGGGCGGGATCCGGGTCTGGAGTTTCATCCTGTTGATCGTGCTGCTCCAGATGACCACGGCGCTGCGTCCGATCCTGGGCACCGCGACAACGCTGCTTCCGGACGAAAAGAAGTTCTTCATGACCCACTGGGCGGACTCCTTCGGCAGCGACAATCCCAAGCCGTGAACCGGGTCGCTGCGCGTGGGGGCAAGGGCCCTTTCAAGGAACAGGACAGAGCAGTCCGTGAAGCCCGCTCCGCCGCCGACCTGTTCCTCCAACTCAGAAATCTGGATCAGTTCCTCGAATGAAGATTGATGTTCATGCACCAGCCCACTCCTGAAGCAGGCCAATGCCTCATGACGGTGCATCCCGAAGTTGTTGGCAAATCGACAGCGTACACCGGCTCCAGCCTGCATTCCGCTGGATCGCCAACCGCCTCGGGTGAGTTGTCCTCAACGGGGCCCGGGATCCCAGCCCAGGGCTGCGGGAGCCTGGCAACCAATGCCCTGGGGTGGCCGGCGCCGGATCCGTGCCCTGAAGGGGCACCCGAACCGTTCCTTTTCCGGCTGGTGGATCGAATCTCTGGCGCCCTTTCAGGGCGTTGCCCGATCGCGGTGCTTTCACCCCGGGGCATCGGTCGTTGAACTCCCTCAGCCCCGGGCTTTGATCTTCCGACCCGTCGGGCCGGCACGGCCGGCCTGCGTGCCCTCCCGCCCGTGGCAGGCGAGGTCACGAGACTCGATTCAATCCCCGACTGTATTCAGTTGCTGATCGGCTGCGAGATGCGGAGGTAGGCGAAGAAGTCGCGGAGTTCCTGTGGCGTAAGACCTTGAAGCAATCCCTCCGGCATCAGGCTCCGGCCCATGGGCTGAACTTCGCCGACCTCTTCGGTTGGAACAGTCACATCCTGCCCGTCCAGGCCGCGCAGGACGATGATCCGATTGTCCCGATCCACCTGGAACCCCGCCAGGCTGCGGCCATCGCGGGTCTCGATGGTGATGTACTGATAGCCTTCCCGGATCTCGGCATTGGGATCGACGATGCTGAGCAGCATCGTACCCAGATTGTCGCGCTGGTAACGGGTCAGTTCAGGGCCGATTTCACCGCCCTTGAAGAACAGGCGATGACAACTGGCGCAGCGTTGGAGGTAAGTGGCCTCGCCGGCGTACGGGTTCCCGGACCCTTCCTTCAAGGCGGTTTCAATGGCGGCGATCTGCCTCTGGAAATCGGTTCCTGAACGGGCAACGGCCTTCGGAAAAAGACGTTCCGCCTGACATGCCAGATGGGGATCCTGATGGGTGCGCAGCCGTTCCGCGATGTCCCCAGGGACAGATGCGACGTTCACCTGCGCGGATTGCAGTCCGGTGAGCAGGAGTTGGGTCCAGGTGGAACGTTGGAGGAGCAGATGGAAAGCCGATGCCTGAACATCCGGCGGCAACCTGGGAAGCGCTTCAAGAACACCGGTGGGTATGCCGGCGTCATCGTAGGCTCCCAACGAAGCCAGGGCCGCACGTCGCAGCGGGCCAGCCGCGTTGGTGGTGACCATGATTCGAATCAGGACAGGTACCGCTGCGGGTATCCGGACCTCGCCAAAGGTTCGGGTATGGAGCAGCCGCAGGTCACTCGCCGCACCGGGATCGGCCATGATCGACAGGGCGTCGCGGATGGCGTTGGTGTCGCCCTGTCGGATCCGGAGGGTTTGGGAAGCGCCACCGGAAGCGGCCATGGCCGACAGGAGTTCGTCGGGCAGGCCGGTAAGGGCACGTCCGCGACCGGCTTCCTCGATCCCGGCGAGCAGGGCGGAGACCGCGGTAGCATCGGGGGAGGCGCGCAGGAGTTCGCTGATCCGGAGCAGGTCCGGATGACGCCCCTCGACCGCGAGACGACGGGTGATGCGAGGCAGGAGATGACGCACAGCCATGGGGACTTCCCAGAGGTTGGCGTCCCGGATGAATCCGATGACGGCATCGGTTTCGGCCGGCATTCGCGCTTCGAAAACCCACCAACAGAGAAGCGGGATGAACGGGTCCTCCAGATCCGCGCCGTGTCGAAGGACAGCATCGACCACGGCAAAAGCCTGGGGCGTGACCAGGCGACGCGCGGTCGCCGCGAATTGGGAGCGGACCTCGGCATCCGGCTCAGCCCGGGCCTGGGCAACAAGTGTATCGAACAGCGCCGATGGAATCGGACGCCCGATCTGGCCAACACCGGGCAGACCCAGGTTGCGATGCAGGCCGTAGGTATCGCCCAGCAGGCGAACGGTCCAGAGACGCACGGAAGCGGACGGATGAAGGAGACCGGCGCGGGCGACGGAATCGTCGAGACCGGCGGACTGGTGGAGCGCCCAGAGAGCATGAAGGCTGGCGCGTTCGGAGTGGGAGGAGACGAGGGCGCGGAGCTCAGGGAGAACGGCAGGATCCTTGCGTTCGCCCAGGAGCCGGACGGCGGTGAGGCGATGCCACTTGTTGGGATGATCAAGAAGGGAGATCCGTTGGCGAGAAGTCGACGCGGCCAGATTGAGATCGGTTTCGCGACGGGATTCGACACCGGAGATCCGGTGGATCCGGCCGGTGGTGGGATCGATCTGGTTTTGGTAGTGCTGACCGTGGGCGATGTAGAACTCGTACATGTCGGCGACATGGAGCGAGCCGTCGGGAGCGTTGGCGATGTAGACGGGTCGGAAGGATGGATCGGTGCTGCGGACCATCACGCTGTGATCCGTCGTATCGAAGGTGGAACCGCGGGGACGCCGTTCGGAGGCGATGATTTCGCCCCGCAGGGGATCGAGGGAGAAAAGGAGTCCGGCGTGGTGGGAAGGAAGGGCGGTGCCGTCGGCGAAGGCACCGAAATGGGTGAAGCGCGCGACGTTGTTGGTCGTGGACATCATGGGCAGGTCGCCAAAGGCATAGGGATTCCGCGGGGGACCGAACTTGCCGGGATCGACCCCCTGCATGAGGTAGAATCCGCCCTGGACGAAATGCCAGCCGCGGGTTCCGCCACCGTTGTGGCCCGAGTGGAGACGACCCACCGAATCGAATTCGAGGCCGTAGGTGTTGCCACCGCCTTCAGCAAAGATCTCGAAGGCGCGGGTATCGGGATGATACCGCCAGACCATGCACCCCTCGAAATGCACGCCGGGAGCGTCAGGCGCATCGATGCCAGGTCGGCGGACCCGGCAGGTGACGGTGCTGCCCTGACCGCCATAGAGCCAACCATCCGGACCCCAGACCAGACCGTTGGCAACAGCATGGGTATCCTCGAATCCAAATCCCGCCAGACGCACTTCCGGGGGACCATCAGGGACATCGTCACGATCACGGTCGGGATAGAAGAGCAGGTAAGGCGTGTGCATCACCCAGACTCCATCGCGACCACTGACGGCGGCGCTGGCGAGATTGAGACCCTCCACAAACACCGAGTGCCGATCGTAAACGCCGTCGCCCCGCGTGGATTCGTGGATCGAAACGAGATCGGCGCCCCGATCGTGGTGGGGTGGGGCGGGCGGGATGCGGTCGTAATGGGCGCGATAATACTTGTCGCGGCTCAGCATCTTCAGCCCAGCCGGATACGGATATTGCCGGGACTGCGTGACCCACAGCCGACCCCGGTCGTCGAAACTGAAATGGAAGGGCTGGGCGATCCGGGGCTCGTGCAGGATCAGTTCGGATCGGAGGCCTTCGAGTCCCTCCTGGCGGGTGGCGGATTCGGCCGGTGAAAGGGAAGGGCCATGGACCTGTTCGGCGCGGCCCAGCACGCGATGGGATTCGCGAAAGGTGGAGAAGACGGCACGGGCGGGAGGTTGAATCCGTGCCGGACCGGGTTGGTAATCCGGTGAAGCGAGGAACTCCCATTCGCCCTCGAAGACACACTCGACGAAGTAGTCCATGATGAAGGGTGCCGGCCCGAGAAACCCGCCGGGGCCTTCCGGCACATGAACGCGAAACGCGATCTCGTTCCAGAGACCCTTGCGCAGGGTTCCCACCGGGACCTTGTGGCGATGAATGGCATCGCGGCCGTCGCGGTAATCGGGTGGGAAACGTCCGCCGATTCCGATCAGGCGGCCATTGACCCAGACTTCATGCGCACCGGCCAGGTCGCGGACATTCACTCCGACAGACTCCTCGAACAGGTTGCGGTCATGGGGGGTGAAGAAGCTGTCCGCGACGCGCACCCAGCACCGGTACCAACCAGAACCGGTGAAGGCCTGCGGCCCGGGAACCGTTACCGGTTGCCAATCGGCGGCACGGAGGCCGATGCCCAGGAAGAGGGCGAGGACAAGGCGAAGCATGGGACAAGTCTGAACGGACCGATGGCAGGTTCCCAGTACCCAGATCCCCGTAAGAGCCCGTCTGAAAACTCCAAGGGGTGCTGTTCCTGCGCAGGAACCCTTCGGGCGACGGATCTTTGGCTGAAATCCTTCGTTGCTC
>CAZDYB010000291.1:0-6041 GCA_964509045.1 uncultured Akkermansia sp. | reverse complement strand
TGGGAAGCGCGCTGCGCAAGGAAGAGATCAGCAGGGTGCTTGCCGCGGTTCGACCATTGGCCGCGGTCGCCCCGATCGGGTTGCTGAGCCGGTGTGCAGGGAAGATGCCTGGGGAACACTTCGCCATGTTTTCCGCTGCTGATCCGCTGTTTGTTCGTTCCATGTGCCGGGCTGTTTTTGAGTGGGAAGGCGGGTTTGGTTCCCGCACCGAGGTGCTGCGGATCCATGGCAGGCATGACTTGGTGATACCGGTTCCGAGTCAGGTCGATCTCCTGCTGGATGGAGGCCATCTGATCTCGATGACTCACGCCGATCAATGCGTGGGGTTCATCCGGAGCCGCCGGTCTGTAGGGTCGAAGACTTCGTAACCTGCCCCCGGCGTTTTCCCATCAACGCTCCAGTCAGGGGTAGAGACGAGAAGAGCCCATTGCCCGGCTGTCGCCCACGGTCGTGTTGTGTGGCAGCCCCGGACTGCCATAGGCTACTGTGTGCTCATCTGTCTCACGATCCCATTCGTTGGCCGAGTCTGGTTGGGTGCTTCCATCAAGCCCGGGGTTTTCAATATGCAGCGTCCCTTCAGGACGCGGGAATGATGGGACGTTGCGCACCCAGAGCGTTGCTCTGGGCTGATATGCATGGCCCCTTCGGGGCATGTCCCTGCCCCAAAGGGGCGACCGCATACCAGCCCGGGGTGCAACCCCGGGGTTGCGACACGGATTCCGATGCGTTCTGAAGGAACGCTGCATAGGCGGACCTCACCCCCAGGGGGAGAAGGAGATTGAATCCGAATGGTCCACAACGGGGTGGCCTCCTGTGGATCGAGCCCCGTTTGAGGATCAATCCAAACGTCGATTATTTGGAGGCGACCCCATTTTTCCCCGCTACCGCCTTGAACCCCGCCGGCACAGCCGCGGCGCAGGATGGCGTTGAGCGTGGGGGTGAACCGTCGATCCAAGGCGCCAGAGGTCGGGCGCATTCCATGACCTTGCGGACCCCACGGCCGCCAAGCCGGTTGATCGGGCGCGGCGTTGCGCGGAGGGGGTTCACGTGGTTTGATCCGCGGCTCGTTATGGACGATACGAATTCGCTGATCGAACAACGCCGGGCCAAGTTGGCGGCGCTGCGTGAAGGGGGCATCAACCCTTTCATGAACAAGTTCACCCCCGACATCGGGTGTGGGGAATCGCGGGCGAAATTCGAGGCCAAGACCCTGTCCGACGGAGCTCCGGTGAAGATCGCCGGCCGGATCACGGCGCATCGGGACATGGGAAAGAGCCAGTTCATTGATCTCCGCGATGTGAGCGGGCGGGTGCAGGTGTATGCGCAGAAGCAGGCGTTGGGGGATGCGGCCTTTGATCAGTTCAAGCATCTCGACCTGGGGGATTTCATCGGGGTGGAAGGAACGCTGTTCCTGACCAGGACAGGTGAACCGAGCGTGAAGGCGGAGCGGTTCACGATCCTGTCGAAGGCATTGCGTCCGCCGCCGGCGACGTGGCACGGGTTGGAAGATACGGAGATCCGGTATCGGCAGCGCTATCTGGACCTGATCGCGAATGACGATGTGCGGAAGGTGTTCCTGATGCGGTCAGCGATCGTGCGGGAGATCCGGAGTTTCTTTCATGGTCGGGGTTATGTGGAGGTGGAGACGCCGATGATGCAGGCGATCCCGGGTGGAGCGGCGGCGGCGCCGTTCAAGACGTGGCACAATGCGTTGGGCTGCGAGTTCTTCATGCGCATTGCGCTGGAGTTGTATCTCAAGCGCCTGTTGGTGGGTGGCATCGACAAGGTGTTCGAGATCGGTCGCAACTTCCGGAACGAGGGATTGTCCCGGCGCCACAACCCGGAGTTCACCATGCTGGAGGCGTATGAGGCCTACGGGGATTACGAGACCATGATGGAGACGGTGGAATCGGTGATCCGTCACGTGGCCCAGACCGTTCTGGGCACGTTGGTGATCGAGCATCGGAATGCCCAGGGCGAGATCTACAAGACCATCGATCTCAGCCAGTGGCGTCGGGTCCGATACAAGGATCTGGTGCGGGAAAAGGCGGGTGAAGACTGGTTCCGGATCACGCCGGAGGAACGGCGGCGTCGGGCGGTGGAGGAGTTGAAGCTGGGTGGGGATATTGCGGCCGGGTACGAGGATTTCGAGGTGACGGGGGCGGTGTTCGAGAAGTTGGTGGAACCGACCCTGATCCAGCCGACGTTTGTCACGCATCTGCCGAGACAACTGGTTCCGCTGGCGAAGCTGTCGCCGGACGACCCGACCACGGTCGAGGTGTTTGAATGCTGCATCAACGGCCAGGAGATCGCTCCGGGCTATACCGAGCAGAACGACCCGGTGGAACAGCGCAACAGCCTGGAGCATCAGGCGGGGGGCGAGCAGCAGAAGTTGGATGAGGATTTCCTGGTGGCGTTGGAGCACGGGATGCCGCCGGCGGGCGGGATAGGGATCGGGATCGACCGGTTGTGCATGATGTTGCTGGGGCAGGAAAGCATCCGGGACGTCATCCTGTTTCCGCAGTTGAAGCCTCGGGGGTAGGGGAGCGCGGAGGAAATGAACAACGAAGGGGCGAAGGGACGAAGGCGGGGGCGGGGAACGGGTTCCCGTTCCGGGCTGGAGCCTTTTGTGTGTGTCGGGATACGTTTCGCGGATGAACCGGACTTGGGGTTGGGCTGGAGGGTTGGTTGGGTTGCTGGCGATGGGATCGGTGCGGGGGCAGTTGTTGTATGACGGTTCGACCGGCACCCTCCCTTCGGCGCAGGGATGGAGCTTTGTGGCGTTGCCGGCGTTGGCGGGTGAAACGTTGAGTGAAGGCGGAGCGCTTCTGGATACCATGACCATCGACGGCATTTCTGCCGGATGGTCGCGGATCGCGCCGGTGGCATTGGATCGGCAACGGGGATTCTCCCTCGCGCTGGATCTGGAGCTGTTCCTCGAATCCCATGTGTCAGTCAACCGGGCTGGGCTGTCAGTGATCGTGCTGGGTGCGGACAGGAAGGGGATAGAACTCGGATTCTGGACGGACCGGATCTGGGCGCAGTCGGATCTGCCGTTGTTCACCCAGGCGGAATCTGCGGAGATCGGGGTGGTGGGCGGAAGGCGACGCCTGGAGTTGTTCCTGGGACCGGATCAGTACGTGTTGAGGTTGGAAGGGGCTCCGGTGTTGACGGGTGCGGTGCGCGATTACACGGCGTTCATGGGGTTCATCGATCCGTACGAGACCGCCAATTTCCTGTTCATCGGGGACAACACCGGTTCGGCTCGCGGTCGATACCGGCTGCATGGGGTCGAGTTGCGATTGGCTCCGGCGGAGTTGCCGGAGCTGCGGGCGCGGCGTCTGGGTGAGGGACAGGTTGAGTTGCGGTGGGCCAATCCGACAGGTTGGACGGGTTGGACGCTCGAGGCGTTGTCGACGTTGCCGGCGGGGCGTTGGGAAGGGATTGGGGGTGAACGTTGGGTGGACGGCGACGACACCGTCACGGTGGTGGAGGCGGTGGGGGACCAGCGGTGGTATCGGGTAAGGTGATGCAGGCGAGGGGGATCGAACCTTTTGTGGCAGGTGCAACAAAAGGTTGGGGAGGGTCGGGGATGGGATGAGGGCAGGCCACGGCCGCCCCTCTGCGACCTACATTGGAACCATACGGTCGGATCGGGCCTTCCGGCCGGATCCTCTTCCGCGATTCCCTCATCGTCCGCCGGTCAACCCGCACTGCGGGATGACCCGCCGATTCCTCGGCCAGCGAAGGATTCTGCTGCGCCCCGGTTTCCCTCCACAGCGGCTGGGAAACCCGGCCCGGGATCAGCCGAGCTTCCAGCCCTTGCGATAGTCGTGATGGATGAAGCGGTCGGCTTCGGGGACGCCCTTGGCGCGGAGACGGGAGGCGTCCCACTCGATGCGTTTGCCGGTGCGGAAGGCGACACTGCCGAGGAGACCGATCTCGGTGAGGATTGCGCCGTAGGCGAAGGGGGAGTTGGTGGGGCCAAGATCCTTGAAACGGGGCAAGGCGAGGTTTTCGCCGCGGATGGCCCGGATCCATTCCTCATGGTGACCGACCGACTTGACGTAGTCGGGTGGAGGCAGGGGCATGTCCTTGAACCGGGTTTCGGGGAGGAGGACGAAGCGTCCGTAATCGGCGAGCAACATTCCCTTTGGGCCGACGAACAGGGTTCCGCCGCCCCACTTGGACAGGTCCGGTGTACCGGCGATCTCCGGACGTTTGGTGCCGGAATACCAATGCATGGTGGTGGCCGGGGCGCGGGAGGTGGCGGGGAATTCGTATCGGACCTTGAGCCAGGTCGGAGCGCATTCGGGATCGGGGGTGGGACCTTCGGCCTCGATGACGGATGGGAGGCCCAGGCCGAGTGCCCAGACACCGAGATCCATGTGATGACAGCAGAAGTCGCTGAGGGTTCCGCCGCCGAAATGCCACCAACGGCGCCAGTTGAAGTGGACCCATTCGGGGCTGTACGGGCGCCATTGGACCGGGCCGATCCATTGTTCGTAATCGAGTCCGGGCGGGGCGATGGCGGCGGGGGGAACGGGTTTGGTTTCCCAGACTGAACCGGCCCAGTGATGGACCTCGGAGACGGGGCCGATGACACCGGATGCGATGATCTGGGCGACGCGCCGGTAGTTTTCGGAGGCGTGGATCTGGTTGCCGGTCTGGGTGACGACGCCGGTACGGCGGGCGACCTCCACGAGGCGTCGGACCTCGGACACGGTGTGGGTGAGGGGTTTCTCGCAGTAGACCGGGCGCCCGCTCTGCATGGCCTCGATGGCGATGATGGCGTGGGTGTGGTCGGGGGTGGAGATCACGATGCCGTCGAGGTCGGGTCGGTCGATGAGTCGCCGGAACTCGGTGGTGGTGAAGGCTGAAGGGAACCGGGTGGAGGCGGCCTTGAGGCGTTGGTCATCCACGTCGCAGAGCGCGACGATGTTCTGGTGTTTGACCCCCTCGAGGTTCTCCCCGCCGCGCCCGGCGACGCCGATGATGCCGAGGTTGAGTTTTTCGTTGGGACCGGGTTTGCGGGTGGGTCGGGTGGGGGTGGCGCAACCGGACAGGGCGAGTCCTGCGGCGGCGGCGGCGGATTGGCTGAGGAACAGGCGACGATTGAGAGGCATGTGAACAGGGGGTTGACCGGGGTTTGAGGGGGGAAAGATCAGGGTTCCTCGGGGAGGGGAAGCGGTGGTGGCGGGAGACTGCGGAGATGGGCGCTGAGTTGGGGGATGCGGTCGGTGTTGATGTGGTCGACGCCGGCGATGCGGAGTTCCTCCCAAAGCCATTCGCGGTCGGGCGCACCCCAGAACCGGATGCGTCGACCCTGGGCATGGGTGCGGCGGATGAGTTGATGGAGTTTGAGACGATCGGTATCGGAGAGGCCTGGATGGGTTGGCCGTTGGAAATGCGACGACCAGGCATCGCTGATGAGCGGGACCAGGTGGATGGAAGGTTGGGAATCGAGATCGGAGGGCCGCCCGTCGATGGCGCAGAGTCGGTAGGGTTGGGCGGCGACGGTGGCGGTGGGGCGGGCGCCGGAGAGGATGACGGTGATGGCGCGGTGGGTGGTGTTGGTGGGGGTGAAGCGGGTGAGCAGATCCTGGTATTGCCTCAGCAACGGATCGAGCACGGCATAGGTGCCTTCGGCATCGGCCTTGATGTCGATGAGCAGGGTGAATCCGGGGAGGTTGGCGTGGACGTGGCCGCCGTTGGTGCGACAGCGTTCGCGGAGGGGATCGAGATAGAGGGCGGCGAGGGTACGTTCGGGTCGGACCCGAGGCCGGTCATGGGCAACCAGCAATCGGCCATCGACCAGATGGATGTCGGCTTCGACGGAATGGAAGCCGTGATCGAGGGCGAGGGTGAGGGGGTGTTTCTGTTCGTAGTCGTTGTGGGAATGGGCGTTGGGCAGGGGCGCCGGCGGGGCGGCGAGGAGGGCGGAGTGGACGAGACCCAGAAGGCCGATGACGAGGGAACGCGCCCGGGTCCAGGGGTGGGCGAGGGATGGGGGGATGGTTCCTGCGCTCCGGGGCATGGGG
>CAZDYB010000290.1:0-6071 GCA_964509045.1 uncultured Akkermansia sp. | reverse complement strand
TGGGGCGGAAATGGAAGGAAAACCCGTCACTTCCGCGCCTGAGCTCAGGTTTTCTCGCAACTTCTCCCGAAGGCTGGATGGGCTGCGCTGCCGCGATCTCGGGCACGGATTTCTACGAAACCACCGCCACCCTGACCCTGTGGACGTTGGTCGCGATAGTCGCGTTGTTCCCGGTAAGGTCCACCCTGGCGATATCCACCGCCCTGATTGCCACCCCCTTGATTGCCGCGATTCTGCCCCTGCTGATTACCCTGGGACCGATCACCGCCCTCACGGTTGCCACCCTCCCGATTTCCACCCTCTCGATATCCGGATCCACCGCCATTCCCTTGGGAAGACCGCTGATCCGGGGAGCCGGAGGAACCGGCAGAAGAAGCCGCCCCCGACCGCACGTTGTCGTTGCTCATGTCAATACGAACTCTGGTATATATGTCGGAACGGTCCGAACCCAACAGCGGCGGAAAAGGAAGAAGTGCCGCAAGAACTGAGAATTGGGGAAGCCATCCTCTGCAAGAAGTGCGGGTGGATGGTCAGACCTCTGACGGGTTGACAAGTACACGGCCACCCCAACTGCCGCAACCCTCAATTTTTCACTGTTTCCTCGGATTTATCCCCCGGGGCCCCAACCCGCTTCAGGAATCCTTCCCTCACCGTCTCGGAATCCGGCGGCGGGCCTCTTCCAGGGTCTGTCGCTCCCGCGCACTCAGGCTCCCGATCCCCTTCGCCGCGATCTTGTCGAGGATGGGATCAATCTCGCGACTCACGAAGTCTTCCGTGGAAACTTCCGGCGGCGGCACCGGTCGGGAGCGGGGGGCGTCGTCCCGCACCACCCGCAACTGCGGCCGGCGCCGTTCCGCACGGCGTTCCTTCCATCGCGCAAACCAGCCGTCCGGATCCAATGCTTCCACCCCGAGATAACCCACCAGGTACCCGCCGAGATGCGCCGTGTGGGCCACTGAATCAAA
Source organism: uncultured Akkermansia sp. (assembly GCA_964509045.1). Lineage (GTDB taxonomy): Bacteria > Verrucomicrobiota > Verrucomicrobiia > Limisphaerales > UBA9464 > UBA6176. The sequence goes on along the minus strand of CAZDYB010000290.1, from coordinate 5,106 downwards.
CGGGAACAACGCGCACCAGAGATCGAACACCACCAGGATCCGCAGGAACGTCCGGGCACGCAGCGTCACCGGGAAGAAATACAGGATGAACCGCGTCTCCCGCTCCGCGAACAACCGACAGAACGCCGCAATCAACGCACAGACCCCCGCCGATGCCCCCACCATCGGAATCTCCGGCGGCAACCTCAGCACCAGGCTCATCGCCAATTGCGCCACCCCCCCGAAAAGCCCACCCCCGAAATAGATCAGGAGAAAGTTCCGCACCCGCAACGCTTCCTCCACCGAACGGCCGAAGAAATACAGGGCGAGGCAATTCGCCAGCACATGAAAGGGCCACGGAACCGAGTGCAACAACTGATAGGTGAACAACTGCCACACCTTCAGGTCGCGCATCCCCGCCACGCTCAATCCCAGACCCTGCGCCACCCCGACGCCGCCATAGATCGTCAGGATGCTCTGGATGATGAAGCATCCAATGAGGATCCACACCAGCAGCAGGGCCACCCGGACTCCGCCGGAGTCGGGTTCTCGCATGTAGTCGCGGTCGTAGATCATTTTATGAAGCGTGCATCGGCACCGGGCGAACTCAACGCGGCAGTCCGACGGAAGGCTTTTCAACCAGGTCCACCTCCAACGGTGGCAACGGCTTCGCATCCATCAGATTCACACAGCAAAGCCCACCCAGCAGGCCTCCGAGATGCGCCAGATGCGCCATGTTGCCAAACGGAAAGATGCAGCCCAGCACCGTCACCACCCCGGTGATCAACAACAACACCTTCGCCTTCACCTCGAACGGAATCATGAAGAACAGGTATCCGCGGACCTTTTCCTCCGCATAGATCGAACCCAACGCCGCCAGCAATCCACACAGACCCGCCGATGCCCCCACCACCGGATGCCCAAAAATCCGCGGGGAAATGGCCGCCCCGGCCAGATGCACCAACCCACCCATCGCCCCCGAAGCCAGGTACAACACGAAGAACCGACGACGTCCCAGGGTGGTCTCGAGGATGGGCCCCATGGAATGCAGAAGGACCAGATTCGCCCCGAGATGGATCCAGTTCCCATGCAGGAACTGATACGTCACAAACTGCCACCAGTACCCCAATCGCAATCCGTCCAGCGACAGCGAATACCGCTGCTCGAACCAGCGCCGCGCCAACTCGCGCAGGCCCGGCTCGATCAGGAACACGAACAGGTTCAATCCCAGCAACCCAAACGTGACATCCCGCTCCAGCGGCAACGCCTCTTCATTCCCCGGTTTCTTGGTCGTTTCACTCATCCCGGATGCTCCCACTAACCCAGTCGCCCCAACTCATCCCGCACCCGTTGCAACAGCGGTCGGACCGTTTCCCGACTGAAATCAAACCGGCAACCCGCCGCTGCAAACAACTCCGGCAACGGCTTGGAACCTCCCAATGCCAGTCCCGCACGATATCGTGCCAATGCACCCGCCGCATCGACCTGCGCATTGGCCCACACCTGCAACGCTCCCAACTGGGCGATCCCATACTCCACGTAATAGAACGGGTTGATGAAGATGTGGAGCTGCCGATGCCACCGGTTCATCCGATAAACCTCCAGGCCGCTCCAGTCCACGTCCCCTCCAAACCGCTTCATCAACCGTTCCCACGCCCCACGCCGCTCCTCCACCGTGTGTTCCGGATGCGTATGGATCCAGTGCTGGAAGGCATCCACCGTCGCGATCCAGGGAAACACTGCCACGATCCCTTCCAGATGCGTCCGTCGCGCACGCCGGACCTCTTCTTCACCATAAAACTCACCCAACCCTTCCGCAGCCAACAACTCCATGGCCATCGATGCCACCTCGCAGAACTCGATCGGGGCTTCCCGATACGCCTGCAACGGTTCATTCCGCGCCGCCAGGGCATGAAAGGCATGGCCCGCTTCATGGAACAGGGTCTCCACGTCACGCTGCTGTCCCACCGCATTCATGAAGATGAACGGCACACGCGCCTCACTCAGCGTGTATTGATAACCACCCGGTGCCTTCCCCTTCCGATTCGCCAGATCCAACAACCGCTTCTCACGCATCAACCGGAAATCCGCCGCCAGCACCGGATCCAGTCCATCAAACACCCGCTGCGAAGCCTCCTCCAGTTGCGCCGTATCCGAAAACGGCTTCAACGGCCCGCGCCCCAACGGATCCACCGCTGTATCCCACGGACGCAACGCCTCCAGTCCGAGTGCCCGGCGTCGTTCCCCCTGCAATTCCTTCAGCAAGGGCACCACCTCCCCCTCGATCGCATCATGGAACCGTTCACAGTCCTCCGGTCCGTAATCGAAACGGCCCCGCGCCTTGAAGGCATACGCCCGGTAATCCCCAAACCCCGCATTCGCCGCAATCTGCCCACGCAACTTGCGAAGGCCGTCGAACAACCCCTCAAAAGCCTCCGCCTCCAGCGCCGTCCGCTCCGCCACCGCCCTCCACGCCGCCTCCCGTCGCATCCGGTCCGTCATCTCCTGGTACAGCCCCATCTGCACCAACGTCCGTTCCTGTCCCTCGAACTGCACCGTCAACCCGCCCATCCGCTTCTGATACTGCTGGCTCAGCCGGGCTTCCTCGGTCTCCAACGCCACGTTCTCCTCCCGATACAACTCGATCTCCAGGCGCTTGTTCCGGTCGAACACCCCGTAGCGGGCCGCCGGCAACACTCCCCGCAACGGATGCTCCGCGTAGATCCGCGCCAACTCGAACATCCGCGGCTTCAATCGCGGCTCCAACTCTTCCACCACCCGCAGATAGGCCCGTTCCGCCTCCGGATCCTCCGTGTGACAGGTCATCGCGATGTAGCGGCGCGCCCGCTCTTCATCCAGGGCCGATCCCACCTCACCCAGATCCACCAGCCAGGTCTCCAGCTCCTCCAACGTCCGCGCTCCCCGCCCCGCCGACGCCAACCGATCCAGGCACGCCTCCACCGCCGTCCAATCGTCAAAATCGATCCGGACCGGAAGGAACCGTCGGGGGGTATGCGGGGGAAGCTCTCCAAAGGGCAGCAGCGACATCGGCCCAACCTTGAAGGACCAGCACGGACCCGTCCAATCCTCATCATCTCGCCTGTTGCACCGAGGGCCGTCTCCTTGGAACGTCCCCAACGCGCATCGCCACATGAATTCCGGATCCGACAAACCTTCGCCCCCCAGGGAAAACATCCTGGTCAACATCGCTTGCAACGTGGTGGTGCCCGGATTCCTCCTCGACAAACTCAGCCGCGAAGCCTGGCTCGGCCCCGTCTGGGGACTCGTCGTCGCCCTCTCCATCCCATTGGGATACGGGATCTGGGATTTCGTCCGGCGCCGTGTCTGGAACCTGTTCTCCATCCTGGGCCTGATCTCCGTATCGATGACCGGTGTCCTGGGCCTGTTGAAGACCGAGGCCTTCTGGTTTGCCGTGAAGGAGGCCGCCATTCCATCCCTGTTGGCCGTGGCCATCCCAATCTCGATGCGCACCCGCCAACCGCTCGTGCGGATGCTGCTGTTCAACGATCAGGTCCTCGACACCGCCCGCATCGAGACCGCCCTCGACGAGAAGTCCAATCGCCCCGGCTTCGAGCGTCTGCTCAACAGCTCAAGCTGGCTTCTCGCCGCGTCCTTCCTCGGCAGTGCCCTCCTCAATTTCGGGCTCGCCCGCTGGATGCTCACCGCCACCCCGGGCACCGAGCAGTTCAACACCCAGCTCGGCCGCATGAACTGGATGAGCTGGCCGGTCATCTTCGTGCCGATGATGTCCGTCATGGTCTTTGCCCTGTTCCGCCTCCTCAAGGGCCTCGAAAAGCTCACCGGCCTCAAGGGCGAAGACATCTTCGCCGCCCATGCCCGGGCCAAGGTCGAAGAAAGGAAGTCTTCCAACTGAGAACCCGGGGCCGGGACATCTCACCCACCCAGATACGCACTTCGCACCTTCGGATCCGCCAGCAATCCCGCCGCCGTGTCGGCCAGCATGATCCGTCCCGTCTCCAGCACGTAGCCCCGAAGGCTCACCCGCAACGCCAGGTTCGCATTCTGTTCCACCAACAGGATCGTCAACCCACGCTCCCGATTGATCTTCACGATCTGCTCGAAGATCGCCTTCACCAGCAACGGGGCGATCCCCAGGGATGGCTCGTCCAGCATCAGGAACCGCGGTCCACCCATCAGCGCCCGGCCAATCGCCAGCATCTGCTGTTCCCCTCCCGACAACGTCCCGGCCATCTGCTTCTCCCGCTCGCGCAGCCGCGGGAACACCTCGAACACCTCCTCCAACCCGCGTGCAATCTTCGCCTTGTCCCGCACCAGGTACGCGCCCATGCGCAGGTTCTCCATCACCGTCAGGTTCGAAAAGATCATCCGCCCCTCCGGCACATGCGCCAGGCCCAGGCGCACGATCTCATGCGGCGGCATCCGTTGGATCGGCCGCCCCTCAAACCGGATGTCGCCCGACTTCGCCGGAACCAGTCCCGAGATGGCCCGCAACGTCGTGCTCTTCCCCGCCCCGTTCGCGCCGATCAATGTCACCACCTCCCCGGCCTTCACCGAAAACGAGATTCCATGCAGCGCCTCGATGGCCCCGTAACCCACCTTCAATTCGGATACTTCAAGCATGTCAGCCGGGTAATGCGTGTTCCTCACCCAGATAGGCCTCGATCACCCGCGGATTGCGTCGGACCTCGCCCGGGGTGCCCTCCGCTATCTTGATCCCATGATCCAGCACATGGATCCGTTCACACAGCTCCATCACCAACTGCATGTCGTGCTCAACCAGCAACACCGCGATCTGGAAGTCATCCCGGATCCGGCGGATCAACCGCGCCAGTTCCAGCTTCTCCGTCGGGTTCATCCCCGCCGCCGGCTCGTCCAGCAACAGCAACCGCGGACGCGTCGCCAACGCCCGCACGATCTCCAATCGCCGCTGATCCCCGTACGACAGCGATGTCGCCAACTCGTCGCGCAACGATTCCAACCCGAACAATCCCAGCAGTTCGACCGCCTGCTCTTCCACCGCCCGTTCCGCCTTCAGGAACCGCCCGCCACGCACCAACGAATTCAACACCACTTCCCCCCGATGCACCTGCATCGCCGCTCGCACGTTGTCCAACACGCTCAGCG
>CAZDYB010000289.1:0-6073 GCA_964509045.1 uncultured Akkermansia sp. | reverse complement strand
TCTTCGCCGGGCTCGGGTGCTGTCATTTCCGCCCCTCCATCTGCGCCATCGGCGCAATCTGCGGATGGATGAACTGCCGCTTTCAGGGTGAAATCCGTGGTCAAAACAACTGACGCCTTCAGGCTCAAGGACACCGGACAAATCCACCCGGATCCGGGCGCGGTCGCCATGAATGGTCAACCGCCCCGGGACTGCATACGTCCCCAACGGGGATCGGGATTACAGCGCAGGGCTGAGAGAGCCTGGCGACCGATGCCCCGGGGGGGATGCCGATTTGGATCGGTGCCCTGAAAGGGCTCCGGAACCGTTCCATCTCCCCCTTCGCCGGATGTAGGATCGATTTTCTGGCGCCCTTTCAGGGCGCGTGGACCTCGTTGTTGCGTCACCCGGGGCATCGGTCGTCGAACTCCCTCAGCCCCGGGCTGTGATCTTCCGACCCTTCGGGCCGGGTGACTCACTTACCGGCGTTGCCCTTACCGGCGTACTCGATCCGGACGATCTTGGTGTCCTTGTTGTTGCCCCAGTCCTTGCCGAACTCGATCAGGTAGAGGCAACCGTCGGCGCCCAGTTCCATGTCCATGGGCCGACGGAACTTGGTGGAAGGCATGAACCGTTTCATGAGGGGCTTGCCGTCGCCGGACTTAGCAATCTGATGATCGGCGTCGAGCTTCACGGCAATGATCCAGTCCCGGCTCCACTCATAGATGAAGAGGGTGCGATCGAACTCCTTGGGAAGCTTGGTGGGGGAGGGGTTGGCGGGATCGAAGTAATAGACCGGACCGGCCATGGCGGTGCGACCTCCCGAACCGACTTCCGGGAAACGGGTGGAAGCGCTGGCGGGATAGTAGATGAAGGCGGGTTGTGCCGGGGGCAGTTCCTGGATCCCGGTGTTGTGCGGGGAACGGTTCATCGGATGGGCGGCATCCCAGAAGTCACCGGAGGGTTCCCAACCCGCGGGCTTGGCAGGCACCTCGGGGAGGTTGGCGGTCTCACCCTTCTTTTCCATCTCCTCACGCTGCTTGCGGACCTTGTCATAGGCGGCCCGTTGGTCCTGATGCTTCTGGCGCCCGGTGAAATCGATGCGGCGATAGGGACGGTTGTCACCGACGAAGAGGGGCCAGCCATAGAATCCCGCCTTGCGGGCCTGGTTCACTTCATCGAAACCAGCCGGACCGCGCTTGGGGTCGGGTCCGCCGGCGTCCGGGCCAACCTCGCCCCAGTAGAGGTAACCGGTACGGGGATCGATGGAGATGCGGAAGGGGTTGCGGTTGCCCATCACGAAGATCTCGGGCCGGGTCCTGGCGGTGCCGGGAGGGAACAGGTTGCCTTCGGGAATGGTATAACCTCCGTCGGCCTTGGGCTTGATGCGGAGGATCTTTCCGACCAGGGAATTGGGGTTGGCGGCGGTACCCTGGGCATCCCACGGATACCGGCCCTTGCGCTCGTCACTGGGGCTGAATCCGTCGGAATCGAAGGGGTTGGTGTTGTCGCCGATGGAGACATAGAGGTTGCCCTGTTTGTCGAACGAGAGGGAACCCCCGACGTGACAGCATTGCTCGCGTTGGACCTCGATCTCGATGATGACCTTTTCGGAGGCGATATCGAGTTGATCGCCCTTGAGGGTGAAGCGGGCGATGCGGATCTTGCCGGCCTTGCCCCGGCCATCGTTATAGGTTTCGGGCAGGGACCGGTTCAGATAGATCCAACCGTTCTGGTCGAAGGCGGGGTCGAGGGTGATGCCGAGCATGCCCTCTTCGAGTCCGGTGAAGGTGGGCAGGGTGCCGATGACCATGGTCTTCTTGGTCTCGGGATTCCACATCTTGACCACCCCGGCGCGTTCGGCCCAGAAGACGCGGCCCTTGTGGGACACGGCGAGTTCCATGGGATCGATGATGGTGTCGGTGGCCTCGCCGTTGACCACGGTATCCTCGTCAAGGATCACCTTCCTGAAATCGGACTCGGGCGGGAACCAGGCATCGCCGGTGGCGGCTCCGGCCGATCCGGTGGTGGGTTTCTGGGCCTGTTGGGCCTGGGCGACGGACCACAGGAGCACGGCGGCGCCTGTGACAAGGTGGGAGAACTTCATGGGCGCGAGTGGACGACGAAAGCCGGGGCATAATCAAACGCGTTTCTTGGAGGGTCCCGGAATGAAACCGGGCCTGGACGACACCGCGGGCTGGCGGTCGGCCACGGGTCCGGGCGAGGCTCGGCCGTGGATGGAGCGCGCATGGAAACCGTGGAAGCTGTGGATGCCGGTGGGGATCTGGGCGGGGCTTATCTTTCTGGGATCAACCGACCTGCTGTCGGCGTCGCGGACTTCCGGATTCCTGAGCGGCCTGTTGAACTGGCTGGTGCCTGGCATTGAGAAGGAAACGGTGGATGTGATCCGCACGTTGATCCGGAAGTGCGGGCATCTGACCGAGTACGCGGTGCTGGCGATGTTTTTGGGTCGGGCGTTGCGGGTGAGGCGTCCGCCGGCGCCGGAACGTGGAGATGGCGCGGTGCTGGGGTGGGGTTGGCTGTGGGCGACGTGTTATGCGGTGAGCGATGAGTTCCATCAGTCGTTCCATCCGAGCCGGCAGGGATCGGTGTTGGACGTGATGATTGACGGGGCTGGGGCGATGCTGGGGTTGTTGATCCTGATCGGGTACCGGCGTTGGGGGGCGGGTAGAAGGTTGAAGGATTGACGGGGGCGGATCCTGACATTGCCCCGGTCAAAGACCCATTGGACCCATTGGACGGGCGGTAACGGTTGATGGGCGTCCACGCGCCACCGGTGACCGAACGTCGCCGCTCCATTGAACTTCCGGATTGCGGGCGACGGACTCCTTCCCATGCTCGCCCGCATGTTGGACATCCGTTTGATGAGGGAGAAACCGGAGTGGGTGCGCGAACGCCTCGCGTCGCGCCATGGCGGGGACGAATTGAAGGTGGCAGAGGTGTTGGAGTGGGATGAGAAACGCCGGGCAGCGCTCGCGGAAGTGGAGCTGCTCAAGGCCCGACGCAATGCGGCGTCGAAGGAGATCGGGGCGTTGATGGGGCGCAAGGAGTTCGCCGAGGCGGAAAGCCGGAAGGCCGAAGTCCGGACCATCGGTGAGCGCATCACGGAGCTGGATCGGGCAGTCGCGGAGGCGGAGACGAAGCGGGATGAGCTGATGTTGACCCTGCCGAACCTGCCGCATCCGAGTGTGGCCCTGGGAACGACGGCGGAGGAGAACCCGGAGGTCCGGCGATGGGGAACGCCGCGTGGATTCGACTTCAAGCCGTTGAACCATGTGGAGCTGTGCGAGCGCCTGAAGCTGGTGGACTTCGCGCGTGGCACGAAGCTGAGCGGTTCCGGATTCCTTCTTTATACCGGGTGGGGCGCGCGATTGGAGCGGGCGTTGATCAATTTCCTCCTCGACCTGCATCAACGGGAACATGGGTACCGGGAAGTGGCGCCGCCTTACATCGTGGGGGAGCACTGCATGGTGGGGGTGGGTCAGTTCCCGAAGTTCCGTGACCAGGCCTATGCCGTGCAGGAAGGGTTGGATACGTCGTCGCTGGGCCGGTTGTACCTGTTGCCCACGGCAGAGGCGCCGGTCGCCAACATCCATCGGGAAGAGATCCTGCCCGAACAGCAGTTGCCGGTGAGGTACGTGGCCTATTCGCCCTGTTTCCGTGCGGAAGCAGGCGCCGCCGGCCTGGGCACGCGGGGCATGATCCGGGTCCACCAGTTCGACAAGGTGGAGTTGATCAAGCTGGTCACGCCGGAGAACGGCTATGCCGAACTGGAAGCCATGGTGGCCAATGCCGAGACCGTGCTGCAACGGCTCGGACTCCATTACCGCGTCATCAACCTCTGCACCGGTGACATGGGATTCGCCTCGGCCAAGACCTATGACATCGAGGTGTGGGCTCCGGGACAGGACCAGTTCCTGGAGGTGTCCAGTTGTTCCAACTGCGAGGATTTCCAGGCGCGCCGGATGAATCTCCGGTACCGGACCGAGGGAGGAGAGAACCGGATGCCGCACATCCTCAACGGCAGTGGCACCGCGTTGGCGCGGTTGTTCGTGGCGTTGGTGGAAACCCATCAACAGGCCGATGGCTCGGTGCTGATTCCCGAACCGTTGCGTCCGTACCTGGGCACCGACCGGATCCCGCTGGACCAGACGGCCTGAAGGGAGGTGGGGACTGTCGCCAAATGGGATCGGGACGGCACATCGGTTTACACCGCATCACGGCAGGGGCAGGGTACGACATGGCGCGCGCGGCACGGATTCCGGTTCCGGCATTGGTGGAGACTCATCAGGTGGGAGAGGACTCGCGTGAATGGATCGTTCGCGCGTCCGAATGTCCCGCGCTGGGGCCGCATCACTTGGCGCATGTCGGTATCGTGGATGCCGCGGTGCCGTACACCATGGTCCGCACCGATCTGACCGGGAGCCATTTCCTGGCGTGCTTTGCCGGGGAAGGCCGGATCCTGCTGGATGGGCGTTGGCAGAAGTGCGGGGCGGGGCAGGCCTGTCTGGCGCCGCCCCATGCCTTGCACGCCTTCCACGCCGTGCCGGGCAAACGCTGGAGCTTTGCCTGGGCCCGCTACGATTCCGAAGCCGGCAAGGGACCGTTGGGAACGTCCATAGCGCCGGTGCTGGCCCGGTTCAATTCCGAGGCTTTCGCCGCCGCGGTACGCGGTCTTTACCACGAGCAACAGTCGGATCCCCGGCCCGCCGCCCTGCATCATTGGATCGAACTGGTCCACGGCTATGTGGTGCGCTTCGCCCAACCGTGGCATGTCGAGGATCGGTTGACCCAACTCTGGGAAGCGGTCGCCAAAAAACCCGGTGAACCCTGGCACCTGGGTGAACTCGCACGGCGCGCCCATTGCAGTGGCGAACACCTGCGTCGCCTCTGTCGCAGTCAACTCGGCCGGTCCCCCATGGAACACGTGACCTATCTCCGGATCCGTCATGCCGCCGGGCTCCTGACCGAGACCAGCCTCAAGCTGGAGGCGATTGCCGATGAAGTGGGCTATGCCAATCCCTTTGTCTTCTCGAACACGTTCAAGAAATGGACCGGTTGGCGTCCGAGCGAATACCGGTCGCGGCCCCAGGGAACTTCCATCGGCAAACCCGGTTCACCCGCCACCCGTGAACGGCGTCGGATCAGCCCCGGATGACGATTGCCCGTCGTCCGCGGTCGGGGGAGGATGAAGGAGTTCAACCACCGCATTTTCCCCGATCCCATGAAGGATTCACGGACCCGTCCGTTGTTGGTCACCCTCGCCATCCTGCTCGGAATCCTGGCCGTGTCCGGCATCCGACCGTATGACCGGCTCACGTGGTTTCTGGAAGTGTTGCCGGTGTTGATCGCCATCCCGATCCTCTGGGGCACCTACCGGCGATTCCCCCTCACGACATTGCTCTACGGGCTCATCTTCTTCCATTCCCTCGTCCTGATCCTGGGTGCCATCTATACGTACGCCCGCGTGCCGCTCGGCTTCTATATCGCGGATCTGTTGAATCTCGAACGGAATCCCTATGACCGGATCGGGCATCTGGTCCAGGGATTCGTCCCGGCGATCGTGGCGCGTGAAGTCCTGATCCGGGGCGATCATGTCCGCGGTCCAAAGATGCGCGTGTACGTCATCGTGAGCATCGTCCTGGCGATCAGCGCCGGATATGAGTTCATCGAGTGGTGGGTGGCCCTGGCGGCCGGGCAGGGTGCTGACCAGTTCCTCGGCACGCAGGGGGATCAGTGGGACACGCAATGGGACATGTTCTGCGCCGTGATCGGAGCGGTGACCGCCTTGCTGACGTTGTCGGGGATCCACGACCGGCAGTTGCGGACGTTGCCCGGGGCGAAGGTGTCGGGGGATTGAGCCGCAGATTCAACAGGGGAACCGGAGTGGGTCGGCCGCAGATTTCGCCGATTCCGCAGATGGGGAGGGGCTGGGATTTCCCCGGGGGCGTGCGGTGCTCCCTTTCGTGTGTTTCGTGTGTTTCGTGGTTCAACCACTGATGGGGAATGCGGACCACGAAATTCACTAACCACACGAAGGCGGAGGGATCGGAGCGACGAGGGTTGCTCGCCG
>CAZDYB010000288.1:311-6080 GCA_964509045.1 uncultured Akkermansia sp. | reverse complement strand
CTGATCGCTCCCCGTGTCGTTGTCGCTGTCCCCAGCGGCATCACGGAGGTGGAGAAACGCGCCGTCAAGGATTCGGCCACCCATGCCGGAGCCCGCGAAGTCTATCTCATCGAACAGCCCATGGCTTCGGCCATCGGCGTGGGCCTCCCGGTCCACGAACCAGCCGGCAACATGATCGTCGATATCGGGGGTGGCACCTGCGAGATCGCCATCATCTCGCTGGCCGGCATCGTGTTCAGCCGGTCGGTCCGCGTGGGAGGCGACGAGTTCGACGACACCATCGTCGCGCACATGAAAAAGGCCCACAACCTGATGATCGGCGAACGCACCGCCGAAGAGATCAAGATCCGCATCGGGTCGGCCCATCCCCTCGAACAGGAGTTATCCATCGAGGTCAAGGGACGCGACCTGTCTGCCGGACTGCCTCGAACCGTCACTGTCCGCTCGGAGGAAATCCGTGAGGCCCTGAAGGAACCCCTCTCCAGCATCCTTGAATCGGTCCGCATCACGCTCGAACGCTGCCCCCCCGAACTCTCGGCCGACCTTGTCGACCGCGGGATCGTCATGGCGGGCGGCGGGGCATTGCTCCGCAACATCGACCGGTTGGTCTCCCAGGAGACCGGCCTGCCGGTGCACATCGCGGACGATCCCCTGAGCGCGGTGGCAACCGGCACGGGTCGGGTCCTTCAGGAACTCGCGTTCCTCAAGCGGGTGGCGTCCTCGACCGCATGACCCTCCGCGCATGAATCCCACACGGCATCTGTCCTCTTCGACCTGCGTTCGCCCCGGATGACACGGGACGAACAGTGTTCAAACGCACCCATTACATCGTCCTCGGCACCGTCGCCCTGCTCCTGCTCGTTCTCCTGAACCTGCCGGCCGGCGCTGCCTCCCGCCTCAAGCTCGCTGTCGGCGGCGTGTTCCTCCCCCTCTTCGGCCTGTCCTCCTCCGCCCAGTCCTTCGTCGACCGCGCCTCCTACGATCTCCTTCCCCGCTCGGTCCTCGTCTCCGAAGTCCGCCGACTCGGGCAGGAGAACGTGGCGCTCCGGATCGCCGCCGCCCAGGGAGCCGATGCCCTCGCCGAGAACAACCGGCTCCGGACCCAACTCGGCGCGCTGCCGCGCGGGCCATGGAAACCCCGGTTGGCCCGGGTGGTCGGACGCGAACCCACCACGTGGTGGCGCACGTTGCTGATTGATTACGGAAGCCGCGAAGGGGCCCAGGTGAACCAGGCCGTGATCACCCCCGACGGCCTGGTGGGTCGGATTGCCACCGTCGGATTCAGCCACAGCCAGGTGGCCCTGATCGGGGATGCCGCGTGCGGGGTCTCGGTCCTGGTGGCGGAAACCCGGGACCAGGGGACGATCAAGGGACCCCAACCCACCACCGAAGCCGGGATTGTCGAACTCAACACCTTCCAGAACAGCCCCCAGATCCTCGCCGGTCATCGGGTGATCACCAGTGGGGACGGCGGGGTGTTCCCCAAGGGACTGCCGGTGGGCAACGTCCTCGATACCCGCCCGGCCAGTGCCGGTCTCTATACCACCGCCCGACTCCGGCTCGGTGCCAACCTCAACCGCCTCGAAGAGGTCTGGGTGCTCCAGCCATGAACCTGCTTTCCCCCATCCTGCTCCTGCTCGTCACCTGGCTGGCCGTCTACGCCCAGTCCCAGGGAACCTTCCTCCGCGATTTCCTCGGCGCACCGCCCACCCTCCTGCCCGCACTCGTCGTCTATGCCGCCTTCACCCACGGCATCATCGTCGTCGCCCTCCTCACCACCCTCGCCGGGCTCTGGGTGGATTCCCTCTCCGGCTCCCGCGTCGGGGTCAGTGTCCCCGCCCTGTTCGCCCTCGGATTCATTCTCAACACCCGGCAACACCTCCTCCTCAGGGAACAACGCTACGCCCAGTTCTGGCTCGGGCTCGGCGGCGGCATCGCCGTCCCCCTCCTCACCGCCGGCATCCTCCAGTTCACTGGCAAGGACCCCGCCTTTGGCTGGTTCACCCTCCGCCAACTCTTCGTCCTCGGCCTCCTCAATGGCATCGCCTGCCCCGCCTGCTTCCTCCTCTTCGACCGGCTCCGGGGAATGTTTGAGTATCAACCCGCCGATCCGGTCCCCTACGGCATGAACCGTGAAATGAAACGCGGCCGCCACTGAGCCATGCTTGTCCTTGACCAACTGAACCGGGGCGACCGCCCGCTGCGTATCCTCGCCTGGGGATTGGTGGCCGGCTTCCTCCTGCTGCTCGGCGGTCTCTGGCGGGTCCAGATCGTCTCCGGCGAACGCTATCGCCAACGTCAGGAGAACCAGTCCTATCGGACCGTCCGTCTCCCCGCCATGCGCGGCCGGATCGTCGACCGCAACGGGATGGCTTTCGCCGAGAACCAGCCGCGCTACCGGCTGGATGTCTACCTCGACGAACTCCTGCCCCAGTTCGCCGCCAAGGAACGTCAACTCCGACTCGAACTCCTCGCCGCGCGCGGTGTCCTTCCCCCTGCCCCGCCCACCCTCTGGTCCCGCATCACCAGCCGTTTCTCACGCCAGCCCAAACGCGTGGTCATCACCGCCACCGAACGCGAATGGCTCAAACGCCAGGCCCGCTTCACCGTCCTCTCCAATGTCATCGCCGAGGTCAACCAACGCCTCGGCGTCAACGTCGTGAAGACCGAGCAGGATCTCTACACCCACTGGAGCCGCCAACGCGCCCTGCCCTTCCCCATCCTCAACAAGCTCACCCCCGCCCAGGTCTCCGTCCTCACCGAACAGGGCTGGTCCATCCCCGGCGTCGAACTCGAACTCGTTCCCGTCCGCCATTACCCCCACGGAACCCTCGGCGCCCATATCATCGGCGCCGTCCGCCCCCACGATTCCTCCGCCGACGACGACCAGGCCTTCGACTACCGGCTCCGTGACTACCGCGGCCTCATCGGCCTCGAATCCGCCTATGACCGTCAACTCCGTGGCCTGCCTGGCGCCAAGAGCATCCTCATCAACAGCTCCGGCTACCGGCATCGCCAGGGCGAGATCGTCCTCGCCGAACCCGTCATCGGTCATTCGCTCGTCACCACCCTCGACCTCGGCCTCCAACGCGCCGTCGAAAAATCCCTCGCCCAGGCCGGCAACGACGAACGCGGTGCCGTCGTCGTCCTCGACACCCGCAACGGCGACCTCCTCGCCGTCGCCTCCGCTCCCGCCTACGAACCCAATGACTGGATCGATGGCATCAGCCACACGGAATACGCCCGGTTGCTCGATCCGAAGATGAAATACCTCTTCAACCGCGCCACCTACGGCTCCTACAACCCTGGTTCCACCTTCAAGATCGTCACCGCCCTCGCCTGCTTCGAACACGGCATCCTCACCACCGGGAACGTCCACGACCGCATGCGCACCCTCGGCTATTACCGCATCGGTCGGAACCACACCATCGACGACACCGCCTCCGCCGGGGAATACGACTTCAACCGCGCCTTCATCAAGTCGAGCAACGCCTACTTCATCGAGCACGCACTCCGTCTCGGCATCGAACCGCTCCTCGATTACGCCCATCGCCTGCACCTCGGCGAAAAGGCCGGGCTCCGCCTCCACGAGGAAGCCACCGGCCAGATCCCCGCCGTCGAGGACGTCCCCGCCGGCGGCATCCGCGGCAAGACCGCCAACCTCAGCATCGGCCAGGAACTCACCCTCACCCCCGTCCAACTCGCCCTCGTCATCGGCGCCGTCGCCAATGGCGGCTCCCTCTTCTGGCCCCGACTCATCGACCGCATCGAACCCAGCGATCCCCTCTCCGAAACCCCCGTCGAACAGATCCGGGCCGGCCAGGTCCGTTCCCAGCTCAACATCCGGAAGGAACACCTCGACATCCTCCGCGCCGCCATGCGCGATGACGTCGCGTCGGACGAAGGCACCGGCAAGGCTGCCCGGGTGAAGGACTTTTCCGTGTGCGGCAAGACCGGCACCGCCGAGATCAAGGCGGGACGCCGGCTCATCGACAAGATCACCTGGTTCGCCAGCTTTGGTCCCTATGAATCCCCGCGTTATGCGGTGGTGGTGATGATCGAGAGCGGAAGTTCGGGTGGTGGCACCTGTGCGCCGGTGGCCCGGCGCATCTACGAATACATCCGGGACCGCGAACGCGGTGCGGGCAACCTCGGCCAGAACTGACCATGTTTCCCGCCGCCCTCAACACCCTGACCCATCGGGAACGCTGGCTCGACCGCCCGCTGTGGATCGGTGTGTTCGGCCTGATGCTCTTCGGCGCCGCCTTCATCTTCTCCGCCACCGGCGCCGCCGAGACCGCCCGCAACGCCGCCTGGTTCGATTACACCGCCGTCCGCCAATCCCTCGCCTATGCCCTCGGCCTGGGACTCGTCGCCGTCCTCTGTCTCGTCGACTACGCGCGCCTCGCCCGCTGGGCCCTGCCCGCCTACTGGTTCTCCATCCTGCTCCTGGTCTGTGTCTACCTGTTCGGTGTCGAACGTCTCGGGGCCAAACGCTGGATCGATCTCGGTCCCATCCAGTTCCAACCCTCCGAAGTCGCCAAGCTCGCCTTCCTGTTCGCCCTCGCCAATTTCCTGTCCCGGCCCGTCAATGAACTGGCTTCGCCCGCCCTCTTCGCCAAGGCCCTGGGCATGGCCCTCCTCCCCTTCGCCCTCATCGTCAAACAACCCGACCTGGGCTCCTCCCTCGTCTTCATGCCCACCGCCCTGGTCATGATGCTCGTCGCCGGTGTGCCCACCCGGTTCCTCGCCCGGTTCCTGGTCGGCAGCGGATGTCTCGTCGCCCTCGTGCTGGTCGAGGTGCTCTTCGCCCCGCCGAACTGGCGTTTCATCCAGCTGGAGGACTATCAGAAACGCCGGTTGCTCGTGTACTTCAACCTCGATTTCGCCCCGAAGAACGCCACCGAAGCCCAGCGCATCGCCGCCCGGGCCGAGAAGAGCAAGAACACCTACAACGTCGATCAGGCCATGATCTCCGTCGGCTCCGGCGGTGTCTGGGGCAAGGGCTGGCGACAGGGGACCCAGGGCGCCCTCGGCTACCTCCCACGCGCCGTCGCCCACAACGATTTCATCTTCTCCGTCATCGCCGAGGAAACCGGCTTCATGGGATCCGTCGCCGTCCTCGGCCTCTACTCCCTGGTCCTCTTTTCCGGCGTCAAGACCGCCTCCCAATCCCGTGATCGACTCGGACGCATCCTCGCCTCCGGGGTTGTCACCCTCCTTTTCACCCACGTTTTCGTAAATATCGGGATGAACATCCGCATGACACCGGTGACCGGCATCCCACTGCCCCTGCTTTCCGCGGGAGGAACCTCAGTGGTCTGCTCGCTCCTGGCCATCGGCATCCTACAAAACATTCACCAGAACCGACGGCACTACTGAACCGTTCACGACCTGACACTCCATCTCCAGACCCACCCCTAACATGAGTCACCAGACCTTCCGCAAGAACAGCGGCCCAACCCGCTTCCGCCCCTCCGGCGGACTCGGCAACCGCCAGTCCCCCCGCTCCGCCTCCTCCGCACGCGCCGAGGCCATCGGCGCCCGCGCCTCCGACGAACGCGTGTTCGACACCCGCGGCTACGAAGCCGAGGTCCGTCGCGCCGAAAACGTCGCCGCCGGTCTCCCCGAGGATACCGAACACGATCACGCCCCGGACCTCACCACGTCCGGTCGCGATCAATCCTACCGGAACCCCGACCTCTCCCGACCCGCACGGGCCGACGAACCCGATCGGGCGCCCGAAAAGACCGGGGATTCCTCACCGCG
>CAZDYB010000288.1:0-301 GCA_964509045.1 uncultured Akkermansia sp. | reverse complement strand
ATAGGATTGGAGACAGATTTGAGGCTGCGGCGTGATTCCCGTGATTCCCGTGATCCGCGGGGCGGCCGCAGCGGGCGCGGTGGCCGGGGTGAACGCACCGAGCGTGCCGCACGCCCCGAACGTCCAGAACGCCCGGAGCGCAGCCGCACTCCGGATCGCGGCCCGGAGCGTGGGGCCGAACGACCGCCCGACCGCGGCGAGAGCCGGGGTGGCGAACGCGATCCCGAACGGAACCGCCCCGCCGAAAACCCTCCCCGCAGCTTCATCGAAAAGGCCAAGGCCGCCGTCAAGGAAGTGGTCC
>CAZDYB010000287.1:0-6123 GCA_964509045.1 uncultured Akkermansia sp. | reverse complement strand
CAGATTTTTCCGCACCCCTGTTTTCAACCTTGAACACCTTGGGTTTTAGGGTAGGACGAGAATGGCAGCCGTGCTGAATCTCATGCATACCCCCCCCCGACGCCGGCTCATCGCACGGTTCCTATGTCTATTCAGCGTGGTAGCCTTTCTTGTCGGTTTTGAGCCGCCAGTGCTTTCGACGACCCACACTGCGGTTCCAAAACCAGAACCCGACCGGAAGAAGCCCTTCCAGCGGCCTCTACCCCGCGGTGAGGCCGCGGTCGATCCGGTTGAAACCGAAGAGTTGGAGGCCGTTTACGCCGTGGCTAATTCCGCCTTGGAGGCAGCTCGAACTGGAGTCGAGCGAGTTCAGGTTGCCCTCGATTTGAGGACCCGCCTCATCGATTTCGCTGCCGCACGGCCAAAGTCCGCTTACTCACCCGCCGTCCGCCTTCAGGTCGTGCGGTTGGCGCGCGACCGTCTGGGCTATTCCGATTCGTTGGAGCAGGCATTGGGCGCCTTTGAAGAGGTGAAGACTGCCACGGATCCGCGCGCCCGGCAGATCGCGCACGAAGCAGTCACCGAATTGGTGCACCTGCTTTCGATCACTTCGCGGTATTCGGAACAGAAAGCGGTGGAGGAGGAAGCCCGAGCCCTGAAACTGGGACCATTTGGGCCGCGCTGGGCCAGGGCGGTGGAGGCGCGTCTGCTGGCGGAAAGGGAGCCAGATTCGGCCTATAAATGCGGACTTTACTGTCTGGATCTGCTCGGGCGCCTGACGGCAAAAGAAAGCCTTTTCTCCGACGATATTCGCGATCAGGAGGTAACCCCTGACGGTTTGAGTGCCGCGGATCTGGCAAGGATAGGTGCACGGTATGGCGCCCCTGTCCGGATATTCCAGTTGAAGGACATCGACCAGATCCCCTTGCCCGCCATCGTCCATCTCGCAGCAGACCATTTTGTTTTCGCTACCTCGCGCTCTGGGCCTCTGATCCGAGTGATGGATCCGTTGGCACGCGAAGGTGTGGTCTATGTCACGGCAGCTGAATTGGCGCGGGAGGCAACGGGGTGCATCCTCGTCTCCGAGGCGGATGGCGCACGGATCCCGGTCTCCGTGGCCTCGGCCTTGACCGGGACGGACGCTGCGACCTTTCGTGGCAGGTGCCATCCTCCAAGTCCGAATGTGGATGAGGATCAACCCTGCGATTCCTGCGAGTGCCCACCAGGAGACACTGATTGTGGGGACGACGAAGGCGCCGCAGCGGTCCGGGTTTCCACGCCTTTCCTGCATGCATGGACCCGGGACCAACCTCTGGTCCAGCGGTCGGGAGCTGCGGGGACTGGCCCGAAGTTCTCAATGAGGATGGCGAACCATGCGCTTCAGGCGTGGACGACCTTCCACACGTTCCCGGGCAATCCAATCGATGACCGTAATGGCGCATGGAGGGCACCTTGGGAGTCGGGGGCTGTCTTTACGTCCGTTGGTGCCGTGCTTTCGGTGGTGTTGCCTGGGGGTGGAGCCGCAGGATTTGAGTTTCCGATGGATGAGTATGGAAGCCGTTCGAGCAATACCTCCTTCAATTATCGAAGCCGCTATCGGGCGGAATTGCTTGGGGTGCCCGAGGGGTACGGTGAGCCTCAGGAACTTCGATTGACCCGGCCCGACGGCACATACCTCCGGTATGAGTTTCACCTCGGCTGGGTCGAGCACTATCGACTGGTGGCATTCGGAGCAGTGGATGGAACCGAGCATGTGATTGGTTACGACGAGTATGGACGGGCTTTCACCCTGACCATGGCCGATGGGCTCCAAACGACTATCGAGTACGGATTGGTGGGCGATGGCCAGATCCGGCCAGTCCGCCTGCTGACATCAGATGGGCGACAGGTCCTGTTTGGCTATGGAGAGCGCGATGGGACGTTTCCGGATAACCGTCTGGATGACATCGACCAACCGTTTCCAGTCCACTGGAATCTGACCTCCATGACCGACCCGGCCGGAGTTCGAAGCGAATTCAACTATGTATTCGACGAAGCCCTCTGGACCCCGGTCATTCAAGAAGTGGTAACCCCGTATGGCAAAACCACCATAACCGTGGAATATCCCGAATCCGGCTATGTGGCCAAATTGGTCAAGGTCACCCGTCCGGACGGAAATGTTGAGGCATGGGCGCGGTTGACAGAGGACGAAGACTATCCGGCCTTTTCAGCGGTTCCTCAGGTGAACACCAACTCCCTCGATATCTTGGAGCGGGGCGCAAGGAACACCGTTCACTGGAATGCCCAGCAGTACGCGATCGTATCGCTCACCTCCCCGACCAACTGGAATTACACCAACTTTGTTCGCGGGACGACGAAGCACTGGCTCGCCTTGAGCGGTGCACAACCAACGCATTTCGACACCCTCTCCTGGGAGCAGTTGCCAAGCCCCACCGGTCTCACCAACACCCCCGGGGCGGTCACTTGGTACGACTATGACGGCAAACCCACCGATGCGAACGGGATCATCCGACACGAGCGCGGCACCAACAGTGTGATGCCGTCGCTGATCGCACGGCTCATGCCCGATGGGACGACGTGGTCGCAGTCCTTTGTGCGGAATGCCGTCGGCAATCCATTGTCGGCCACCGAGCGATGGCATGATGGAACCAGCTACCAAACCCGCACCCAGACTTGGACCTATGACACGACCGGTAATCTCGCCACGTCGCATGTGGATGCCCTGGGCCGAATCAATACCTTCGAGTACACGAGCGCACGGTTGTCCCGTCAGGAGAACGCTCTTGGCGAAGCCATGGAATGGACCCATGACTCCGCGGGCCGGGTGACGGAGCGGACGCTTCCCTCGGGTCAGCGGTTTGCGACGAGCTACTCCGCCAGCACGTCCGCAGGACAGACCAACGGATGGACCGTCACGACCGTCGAGTACTTCGGAACCAACGCTGTCTCCACCAATGTCGTCGTGGAGACTTGGAATGTGACGCTCCCCTGGACGTATCGGGGAGGAGTGAGCTCGAATATCGCCACGGTGCGTGTCGTGGCCACCGACAGCCGGGGCCTGGTCACAACCAACTTTAGCGATGGGCTCGGGCGATTGGTGGAAAGCCGTTCTTCGGCCGGCACGGTTCGTCTCCACCACGAGCTGCGTGCTGGATCCAGTTACGCCAATGGCACCGGAGCGCTGATCCTGGATCGTACCCTTATCGAGAGTCCTCTGGGGATCACGAACGAGACCATTCATGACGTGCGGCGACGTCCCATCTACCAGGTCGATTCCCATGGGGTCACCAATGCCACCACGTATTGCGAGTGTGGGAGTCCTTCGCAGGTCACTGCTGCCCTCGGCATCGCCGGCATCGCACGGACGACATCCTTCGACTACGACTATCAGGGACGGTTGTGGAGAACCACGCTTCCGGCTGGAACCGTCCTGACCAACTACTACGACGTCTCGGGGCGCCTCGTGGTGATGCAGGATCCATCGGGGTATGCGACCAATGTCTATGACAACCTGAACCGGCTCACCGCCCGGTACAGCGCCGCAGGATTGCTCCTTTCCCAATCTTACGACCTCGCGGATCGGGTGATCATCCAGACCGATGCCAGTGGGGTCACCGTCACCAACAGTTACGATGGTCTCGGACGTCTGAAAACGCTCCACCGGGCCGGAAGTGCCACGCCCGTCCTTGCTTACGGCTACACGGCAGGTCTGGCTCCGGCGACCACTGAAACCAATGCCGTGGGTTCGATCCGCACGATGCACTTCGATTCCGGACAACGGCTGACCGCGGAGGTTCAGGTCGGCCTGTGGACCAACTCCTTCGCCTACCTTCCTTCCGGTGATCTCAAACACCTCGACGACGGACGGGGCAACCGGACGGAGTGGAAGTACGACCCCTTTGGCCGGGTGAAGGAGAAGTGGTATCAGGGCCAGACCAACGCCGATCTGGTCTATAGCTACGATGCCGTCGGACGCCTGACCAATCGGTTCAGCCGGACGGGCAATCCCGGGACGAACGGCTACCACACGGTTTATGCGTACAACCGGGTCGGTGGCCTGACGAATGTGACCAGTCCGGCCTACAGTGGAAACGTTGCCCGGGCATACGGTTACGATGCCCTTGGCCGACTGACCAACATGGTCGATGCCGTGGGGACCACGACCTATACCTACACGCTCGGCACGGGGGGATTTGAACTGGTGGCAGAGGATGGTCCTTGGGCCTCCGACACCGTCACCGTGACCAATCGCCACGGTTTGAGAAGCGGGATGGTGGTTGGCCAACCCAGCGGATCATTCGCCACCACCTACGGCTGGGACGCCGCCCGGCGCATGACCAATGTCATCGCCGGAGGTCAGGGCTTCGGATATACCTATCTGGGATCGGGCGGCCAGATTGCCCGCGTTTCACTCCCGGGCGGCTCCACCATCACCAACACCTTCGACACAGCCGGACGTCAGACGTCCACCGCCCTGAGGACCAGCGGGGGAACCACACTCAATCTCCACGGCTACATCTACGACACCGCCGACCGCCGCACCCGGATCAGCCGGACGAACTCCGTCTCCACCAGTTGGAACGGATATGCCTCGTTCGGGTACGACGCAGCCGGTCAGTTGGTGTCGGCGCAGACGACCAACGCGGCCGGGACCGAGGTGACGTCCGAACGTTTCGGCTACGTCTACGATGCCTCCCAGAACCTGCGTTGGCGGACCAACAACACCACCGTCACCGGGTTCACGAACAACACTCTGAACCAGCTGGCTTCGCTGAATTCGACAACCCGGACTCATGACCGCCGGGGCAACCTGATCTCCAGTGTACAGCCCGCCGAGACCTTGCTGTATACATGGGACGACGAAAATCAGCTGGTCTCGGTCCTGTTGGACCCGCCATCCAGCCCCGCTTTCCAACCGTGGCGGATCGATTTCATCTACGACGGTCTGCGGCGGTTGCGACGCATGGTGCAGTACACGTGGAACGGCTCGGCATGGACCAGTCAGGGAGAGATCCGATTCCTCTACGACGGAATGCTGATCGTGCAAGAGCGGAGCTCGGCGAACACGCCGCAGGTCCACTACTCCCGAGGCCTGGACCTCAGCGGCACCATCCACGGCGCCGGAGGGATCGGCGGCTTGCTGATGCGGAGCCACGGCTACTCGGGCGGGAACTGGAGCAGCCATAACGCTTACCATTCGGACGCAAACGGGAACGTGACGGCGCTGGTGAACAGTTCCGGGGTGTTGCAGGCGTCG
The DNA here is from genome assembly GCA_964509045.1 of uncultured Akkermansia sp. Classification (GTDB taxonomy): domain Bacteria; phylum Verrucomicrobiota; class Verrucomicrobiia; order Limisphaerales; family UBA9464; genus UBA6176. The sequence continues at coordinate 887 of CAZDYB010000287.1, read as the reverse complement.
TACAAGTACAACCCGTACGGCGGACTGATTTCATCGAGCGGTACGCTGGCATCGGCGAACCGGATGCGCTTCAGCAGCAAGCCGGCGATCTTCTCGTCCGGCGGCTCCTGGGGATTCTATTACTACGGGTACCGGTTCTATGACCCGACGAATCAGCGGTGGTTGAACAGGGATCCGATTGGGGAGGCGGGAGGTGGGAACCTGTATCAGTTCGTTTTGAATAATCCCTTGAACGGCATTGACGCTCTCGGTGAGTTTACTTTCGGATTTGGCGGGCAATGCAGCATCGGCGCGATCCTAGGTGTTGAGTTATCTGGTAGGTTGTTCTTTGGTTACGATCCTGGAACTGGAACCTGGAGTTTCGGAGTTCTTTTTTCGCCCGGGGCTGGACTTCAAACTCCCACGGCTGGCGCAACAGGATTTGTGCAAGCGACTGCAGCTCCGACGGTTGGTGATTTGCGAGGATCCGGTGCTCACATCGGTGGTTCTTTCACTCCCGGCTTCAACATTGGCGGTGAGTTTTTGCTGCAACCCACACGCAAAGGGGCTAGTCCACTAGGGGCACAGTTGGACTTCGGCTTTGGCCTCAGTCTTCCCATTCCCGCAGAGAGCCATTGCTATTCCACTTACACCGTCGGCCCTGCGTGGTCTTGGTAGCAATGAACTTGATCATTGTCATTTCGCTGGGTGAAATGCTGTTATTCCTGATTCTGAGTCTGTATATAACATTTCAAAGCATTAAGTTGAACAGCCTCATTAGAAAAGATCCAAGGGTTTGGCAGATTTCCGAGAAGTTGTGGGATCGGGCGGGCCATAAGGCACTTCCGGGATGGCGCCTTTTCGATCCTGTTTTAAAGAGCTGGATTGAGGGGAGTCCGGGGGCCGAA
>CAZDYB010000286.1:0-6127 GCA_964509045.1 uncultured Akkermansia sp. | reverse complement strand
CGAGAAGGTGGTGGATCGGTTGTTGGCCTCGGCCCGGTATGGGGAACGGATGGCCGTGGACTGGATGGATGCGGCACGGTACGCCGATACGCACGGATATCATATTGATTCGGCGAGGGACATGACTGCATGGCGCGATGGGGTGATCGAAGCCTTCAACAAGAACCAATCCTTCGATCAGTTCACGTTGGAACAGTTGGCCGGTGACCTGCTTCCGGACGCCACACCCGCCCAGAAGGTCGCTTCCGGCTTCAACCGGAACCATATGATCAACTACGAGGGCGGCGCCATCGCAGAGGAGTATCTCAACGCCTACATAGTCGATCGTATCAATACCACGACGACCGTCTGGATGGGGCTGACCGTAGCCTGCGCCCAGTGCCACGATCACAAGTACGATCCCATCACGATGAGGGATTACTACGGGCTGTACGCGATCTTCAACGGGGTTCCTGAGAATGGGTTGGATGGTCGACACGGAAATGCGGTTCCCGTAGTGCGCCTCACCAGCGAGGACCAGGACAGGGAGTTGGCACGTCTTCGATCCGTCCTCCGGAGCGCCGAGGAGAGGCTTGCCAGTCCGCCTCCCGAGGCGTCCGGCGAGTTGGAAGAGTGGATAGCCTCCCTTTCGACAACCGATGCAGTGGCTTCGCTTCCCGAAGCCCTGCGGCAGGCCGCCATGGTAGGTCGCGAGGAACGTTCCGCCGCCCAGACCGGGGAACTGGAAAAGCACTTTCGGGAGAAGGTCTCGTCCCGTTGGAAGAGCCTGAGGGCCGATGTTGCAGCCGCTCGAACGGCGCTTGAGGGGTTCGAGAAGTCGATCCCCACCTCGATGGTGATGGGCGAGATGGACCGACCCCGCGATTCCTTCATCCTGCTCCGGGGGCAGTACGATCAGAAGGGCGACAAGGTCAATCGGTCGCTTCCCGCAGCCCTTCCCGGCCTGCCGGATGCTGACGGGGCTGATCGATTGACACTGGCACGTTGGCTGATTGGGCCTCGGCATCCACTTACCGCCCGCGTTACGGTCAATCGGTACTGGCAGATGTTTTTTGGAAACGGCTTGGTCAAGTCGTCGGAAAACTTCGGAACCCAGGGAGACCTTCCGACACACCCCGAGTTGCTGGATTGGATGGCGACCGAGTTTGTCCGGACCGGTTGGGACATCAAGGGCCTCCACCGGCTGATCATGACCAGTGCAACCTATCGACAGGCCAGCCGTGTAGGCAGGGATCGCTATGAGCGCGATCCCGAGAATCGGTTGCTGGGGCGTGGCCCGCGGTTTCGGTTGCAGGCGGAGTTCCTCCGGGATCTGGCACTGGATGTAAGTGGACTTCTGGATCCCCGGATTGGCGGGGCGGCGGTCTTTCCATACCAGCCGGCGGGGCTGTGGGAGGAATTGATGTCCCGTCAGGACAACGACGCATTCACCGCCCAGAAGTATGTTCACAGCAAGGGCGCTGATCTCTATCGCAGAACGCTTTACACCTTTATCAAGCGCACTTCTCCCCATCCCAGCCTGAGCAATTTCGATGCGCCGGATCGGCAGGTGTGTTCGGTTCGACGGCCTCGGACGAACACACCGCTTCAAGCCCTGGCCCTGATGAACGATCCGACCTACGTCGAGGCGGCCCGCCGTCTCGCTGAACGGGTGATGGGCTCCGCGCGGGATTCCAGGATTCGGATCATCCATGCCTTCCGCCTGGCCACGGGTAGGGTGCCGGTCGAACGTGAGATTCAGGCGCTCCAGGAACTGTATGAGTCCCAGTTGGCAGAGTTCAGAATGCATCCCGAACGGGCTGGCGACCTGCTGAAGGTGGGTGAATCAACGGTCGGCAATCTGGATCCTGCGGAATTGGCAGCCTGGACGATCGTGGCAACCACCATTCTCAATCTCGACGAGACCCTCACCAAGGGCTGAGTTCCCGGACCATGAACCCTTCGCTCGAATACCAACGGTTGCTGACCCGCCGACACTTCTTCGGCAAACTCAGTGCAGGCATCGGAACGGCGGCGCTGGCATCCGTCCTGAACCCTGGACTGGCCAACGCAGGCCAAAGAGCCGGTGTCCTCCCCGGCCTGCATGTTCCACCCAAGGTCAAGCGCATCATCTGGCTGTTCATGTCGGGAGGCCCGTCCCACATTGATCTCTTCGATTACAAGCCCGGTCTCAGGGACCATCACGGCGAGGAGTTGCCTGCATCCATCCGGATGGGCCAGCGCCTGACCGGCATGACGAGTGGACAGACCAAGTTCCCCTGTGTTGCGCCGATGTTCGGTTGGAAGCAGCACGGCAAATGCGGGCTTTGGTTGAGTGAACTCGTGCCGAACCTGGGGCGGGTTGCCGATCAGCTCTGTGTGGTCAAGTCGGTATGGACCGAAGCCATCAACCACGATCCTGCGGTTACCTTCATCCAGACGGGGCACCAACAGGCGGGACGCCCGGCCTTGGGTTCATGGTTGTCGTACGGCATCGGCAGTGAAAACCAGCAGATGCCAGGGTTTGTCGTGCTGATCTCCCAAGGAAGTGGAAACAAGACGGATCAACCCCTCAGCACGCGTTACTGGGGAAGTGGCTTCCTTCCAGGAGAACATCAGGGAGTCCGCTTTCGATCCCGGGGAGATCCAGTCCTTTTTCTGTCCAATCCGCCCGGCATGGATGACTCCGCCCGACGCCGGATGCTGGATGCGACCGGGGCGCTCAACCAGATGGCCGCCGACTCTTTTGGGGATCCTGAGATCAATGCCCGGATTGCCCAGTACGAGATGGCCTATCGCATGCAATCCAGTGTGCCGGAGTTGTCCGACCTGTCGTCGGAGCCTCCTTCCGTTCTGGAATCCTACGGGATCCGCGAGGGTAACGAGGACGGAGGATTCGCACGGAACTGTCTGTTGGCGAGGAGGATGGTCGAGCGTGGAGTCCGCTTCGTCCAGTTGTTCCACCGGGGCTGGGATCAGCACGGGGATCTTCCCAAGCAGATTCGGGGGCAGTGTCGGGACGTCGATCAGCCGTCTGCGGCGCTGATCGAGGATCTGCGACAGCGTGGGTTGCTGGAAGACACATTGGTGGTCTGGGGCGGGGAGTTCGGGCGCACGGTGTACTCGCAGGGAGCATTGACGCGGGACAACCACGGCAGGGACCATCATGGCCGATGCTTCACCTTGCTGTTGGCTGGGGCTGGAGTGAAGGCGGGCTTCAGCTACGGGGCCACCGACGATTACTGTTACAATATCGTTGAGAACCCGGTCCATGTGCATGATTTCAACGCCACCTTGTTGCAACTGTTGGGTTTGGATCATGCCCGACTCACCTACAAGTTTCAGGGGCGCCAGTTCCGACTGACCGATGTCCATGGGGAGGTAGTCCGGGCAATCCTGACTTGAGGATGGGCGGTGTGCCGGATCAACTCTCCCTGAGACTGGCGGGAGTCTTGCTGTTCGGGCAGTCAGGCGGGAATTGGGATTGTGGTGGGCGCCCGCAGCGGGATGCGCCAGCCGGAATATTGGTTTACACCGGCAGACACCTTCACCCAAGGTTCCGGTTTTGGTGGTATTTGGCCACTGGAGCGGCTGCCGATCCGGGCCCAGTGCGTCCCGGTCTGTAAGTCCTGAACGAAGAAAGGCTTTCGTGGTCCTAAAACTCTGTCAAATGGGTAGGAAAAACAGCATCCGAAACGGCATTCGCCCAACGGAGCTTCTCGCTTGGGTGGGAATGGCCCTGGGGACATTCACCCAGACAGACGCGTCGGTGAATCCGGGAGACTACCTGAGTTATTCGTGGAAGGGGTTGGCCATCCAGCCCCAGTTGGACCTGGCGACTGTCTTTACCGACAACCTGTTCTTGGCACGCGGCGAACTCCGGGAAGCCGAATTGGTCAGCACCTTCAGCCCCGGGATCCGGCTTCAGTACGGGCTCGATGGGGCAAACCAGATCTCGCTGGACTTCATGCACGACGAAACGCTCCTGCTCGACAAGAGCGAGTTCAACAATCGGCAGGAGCGGTTGGATTTCAGGATCCGTTATCAGGTGGGACCGCTTCGTCTGGATGGTCGATCCCGGCTTGAATACCTTTCCAGCTTCCTCGGTGGATCTGCAAATCAGCTGGGTCGTTTGGTCAATCGGCGAAACTGGAACGACACCTACACGCTGACCTACGACTGGACCTCGAAGACCGATTTTTACCTTCGGGGCACCCATCAGGATCTCGACTACGACGAGGGAATCGCGCTGTTGGACCTTTCCAACATCGAGGGTTTGCTGGGCGCTTCCTACCAGTGGACCGAACGTTTCCGGCTGACGATGGAGGGCTTTTTCGGTCAATCGACTGTCACCCCCAATCTTCCCGGGCCAGATGGGCCCAAATCGATTTACTACGGTGGTTTCATTGGTGCGCGCGGTCAGTTCACCAGCAAATTGTCCGGATCCGGACGGGTGGGGTACGAGCAGCGGGATTTCTCGGATGGCGTGGGTCAGGCAGCCTCGACACCGGCGCTTTCCTTCGACTTGACCTACCAGATTGGGCCAAAGACTTCGGCCACCCTTCGATATGATCGCCGATCATTTCCCGGTCCCCAGTTCAACAATCAGTTCAGCATCGGAGATGCCGCTTCGCTTCAGCTCAACCAATTCGTGGGTGCCGGCAACCGCTGGATGGTTCGTGTCCAGGCGCGCTTCGACAACAGCGAGTTGAGTGGGACAATCATCAGGTTTGGAGGGCAGCAGATTGATCTCGCCCGAAGGGATCGCACTTACTCGGCTGGTGCATCACTGATCTTTCAACCCCAGCCTTGGCTCATCGCCGCGCTGGCCTACGACTTTGAAACATTCAACCTCCAGTTTGAGGATCCCCGAGCCGGCCTGCTCTTGAATGTGCCAAGCTATCACGTCAATCGCATCACCCTCTCCCTCAACATTGGTTTCTGAACCAGGATCATCCATGAGAATCCGTCTTTTGCTTCACTTCGTCTGGGCTTGCGCTGTAGGTCTCGCCATGGAGACCGCCTCCGCTCAGCCGAGTCCATCCGCCACAGCCAACCGCAAGATCCAACCCAATGACATCATCTTCATCCGGGTGGTCGGTGAGCCCGATCTGACCATGGAACGGCGAGTCAGTGCCGACGGCACCATCAGCTATCCGTGGCTTCCCGACATCACGGTCACCGACAAGACCCCTGGAGACGTCGAACGGGTGCTGCGCGAGCAGTTGCATCCCGACTACATCATCAATCCCCAGGTCACGGTCGACTTCAAGGAGTACGTGAAGCAGTTCGTCACTGTTACCGGCCAGGTCATCAAACCGGGCCCGGTCGAGTTGCCGATTGATCGCAAGCTCGACCTGCTGGAAGTCTTGTCCCGGGCGGGTGATCTCAGGCCCGCAGCGAACAAGAACAAGATCGAGTTGCACCGGAAAGGGGAACCTGTTCGGACCTTCGAATACCAAAAGCTTCAGTCCACGGTCGATCCTGCCAAGAAGACGTACGTCGAGCCGGATGACAACATCTACGTGCCTGAACGAATCATCTAGTCCACACCATGGAAAACTCGCCCCGACCTGCCGCCGGCACCGGCGCAAACGATGCCAACAAGCTTCGCCAGTATTGGCATGTACTGCTGGAGCGGCGGTGGCTGATCATCGTCGTTTTCGCCGCATGTGTGACCGCCGGTTTCATCTACGCCTTCCGCGCCACCCCGCTTTTCGAGGCGGTTGCCCGACTTCAGATCAATCCTGAATCGGCGGGCGTCCTGAGCCTGCGCGATGTGATTTCAACGGCCAACAAGGATCAGGAGTACTTGCAGACACAGTATCGAAACCTCCAATCCCGTTCCCTGCTGGAGAAGATCAAGACCAAGCTGAAACTGGATGAAGACGAACGATACAAGTCCGAGATCGATCAGATCGAGGCCATCACCAAGGACATTACCATCGCTCCCATCCGTCTCACCCGGTTGGTTGAGGTGCGTGTCCGACATCCATCGGCAACCAAGTGTCGTGACATCGCCAACACCCTGCTCGAAACCTTCCTGAGGGACAACATCGACCAGAAGACCCTGCAGGCAGCCGATGGCTATCGTCTCCTGCGTACCGAGGCCAATCTTCAGGAGACGGAATTGACCAAGGCCATCCAG
>CAZDYB010000285.1:0-6131 GCA_964509045.1 uncultured Akkermansia sp. | reverse complement strand
CGCCCCTGGGAGTTTTCGGATGGGCTCTGAAGAAATTTCCCCGGCGATGGATGGATGGATGGATTCATTCAAGTTCCACGAGCACCCGCAGCAATCCCGCTTCGCCCGGGGGTTGTATCCATGTTTCGGGACTGCTGATCCTGTCCATGAGATCCATCCAGTCTACTTCCTGTAGACCGTTCCGAGCCTGCAGTCGGTACACGCGTCCGGGCATCCACGGTTGAATCCGGATCAATACTCCGGATGCGTGGGGTTCGGCGGTGAGTTGAAGTCGTGATCCGGCAGCATCGGGATCGGATCCAGCAACGGCCTCCTCCCAGTTCAATTCTCCATCGTTGTCGGCATCCCCCCACCCGACTTGCAGGGTCTGGCCAGTGGTTTGGCCGCCTGCGATTACGACCGTGGCAAGCATTGCATTGGACAGGGCGCCGTCGCCGCTCCATGCCAACCATTCTCCGGGTGGGACATCGACAAACCCGAACCAACCATTGGCGTCGGTCTTCCCGGTCCATGTTGGCTGGGATCCCCCGATACTCCGCAGGCGGATGGTCTGTCCATCCGCACTCCCATTTCCGGAAGGGACCAACCTTCCAAGGAGGTGACCGAGCGCTGGGTTGGTCTTCCAGGGAGCATTCCAGGGTTCGCTGGGCATGGAGAAGAGGGGAGAGGAATTGGTGTCCCGGGCGGAAGGCAGGGTGAGGGCGCTTCGAAACTGGGCAGGGGTTGCGTCGGTAGCCGGAGCGGCCCGGCTATAGAAGACGACGCCGTCTGCCGGAGCGGATCTGGAAGTCGGTCTGCGAAACGTCCTGGCCTGGGCGAGGCCGTTTGAAAGCGTGTTCAGATATCCACCCACTCCCAACGCCACGCCGCGCCGATACCGGTGATCCTTGGCGAAGAGGCTCCAGGCCGACCAGTCGGCAGCCCGCTCGTTCTGGCGGAAATAGATCATCGGAACGTTCAGATCCAGAATCCCCTCCTGCATCCATCCGCGCCAATTCTGGAGCGCGAGACTGTTTGGCGCGGACTGATTCCATTGGCTGGCGGCCTGGATTCCTGGTGCCCAGGCAATGGTTGCGGCGGAGACAATGAGGTCGGGTCTTCTGGCATGTGATTCCAGATATGTCCTCCTGACGAGTGACGTGACCTGCTGGCGCCGGAACTCCAACCAGTCTGGATCTCCCTCGACGGGTGTGCCGTTGCGCCCATGCAACCGGTTGAATCGGGAAACCGCCTCCGGATTATACCCCCAGTCCGGTCCTGCATAGCGGATGTAATCCCAATGCAAGCCATCGACCGGGTAACGGTTCACCAGGTCCATCACCACCTGGTGGGTGTATTCCTGAACTTCGGGGTGTCCCGGATCGAAGCCGTAATTGGCGCCATCCCAGGTCTCGCCAGCGCGATTTCGGGTCAGCCACGCGCTTCGGGTGCGAAAGGGATGATCTGCCTGGGGCGGCAGGGAGGTTCTCTGGTTCCAGATGTTGTAGGCCACCACCCAGGCATGGACCTGAATCCTCCGTTTGCCTGCGCTGGTGTCATGCGCCAGGCGGAGGAGTTCATCCAAGGGATCGAAGCCCGCCGCGACATCCGAAGCGGTCGGCTCCAGGCCGCCGCGGAAGTAGGCATCGCCGCGTTTCCTGACCTGGACGAAGACGGCGTTGAATCCCCCTTCCCGGGCGTCCGCCACCACCTGCCGCACTTCATTCGCTGTTCGGAGCCCTGGGTTGAAGGCATCCACCCACAACCCCCTCAACTCCTGCCCGACGGCCTGCATTGAGGATCCCAACGCAACGACGAACAGGACTCGCCAGATCACACCCGGATGCATGTCCCCACCATTGCACCTAACGGCAACGATCAACAAATCTCGCCGTACGTTCCATCGCGGTCTGGATCCGGTCGAACGATGTGGCGAAGCACATCCGGAGGAAGCCTTCGCCACTGGGGCCGAAGGCGCCGCCTGGAACTGCGGCGACCTTTTCCTCCGCGAGGAGCCTTACTGCAAACTCGCGCGAACCCAGGCCAGTGCTGCGGATATCCGGAAAGGCATAGAACGAACCTCTCGGCAGGTGACAGTGAAGGCCCATGTTGTTGAGTGAGCTGACGATGAAATTGCGCCGCAACTTGTATTGTTCCCGCATGTGGGCCGCAGCGGCGGCTCCATGTTCCAGGGCTTCGATGGCGGCTTCCTGCGCGATGATGCTCGCGCACATGATCGCGTACTGGTGGACCTTCATCATGGCCTCGATGAGGTAAGCCGGGCCGCAGGCATATCCGATCCTGAACCCGGTCATGGCAAAGGCCTTTGAAAAGCCGTGCAGGAAGATCGTCCTTTCGGCCATGCCCGGCAGGCTTGCGATGGATACGTGGCCGCCCTCGAACGTGAGTTCGGAGTAGATCTCGTCGGTCAACACCAGCAGGTCGTGTTTCAGGACGACCCTGGCAACCTCTTCCAACTGGGTGCGGGTCATGGTTCCGCCGGTGGGATTGGTGGGGAACGAAAGGAGGAGGACCTTGCTTCGCGGAGTGATGGCCTTCTCGAGTTCGGCGGCGGAGACAGCGAAGCCATCCTCGGGGCGACAGGCCACCGCCACCGGCTTGGCGTGAGCCAGCGCAACGCTGGGCGCGTAGCTCACGTAACACGGCTCATGGTAGATCACCTCGTCGCCCGGATTCAGTACAGCCCGCAGCGCAAGATCCAGGGCCTCGGAGACCCCCACCGTCACCAGGATCTGGTCCTCCGGATTGTATCGGACGGCGAATTCCTGCTCCACGTAGCGGGATATCGCCTCGCGCAACCGCAGCAATCCCAGATTCGCCGTGTATTGGGTCCGGCCCCGTTCCAGTCCGTAAATGGCGGCCTCCCGGATATGCCACGGGGTCACGAAATCAGGTTCGCCCACGCCAAGCGAAATCGCGTCCGGCATCTTCTGCACGATATCGAAGAAGTCCCGGATTCCCGATCTGGGGATTTCAGCGACATGATGGGCCACAAAATTGCGGTGATTCGATGACATGCTCAGGTCCTATGCGGGACGGTTTCAGTGGGTGGGATCGATGCTGGGTGACTGATGTTTGGTCCGGCTGGAAGGAGGGACGAACGGATCGGCAACCCCCGCGACCGGTTGGACCGGCTCAAGCTCGCGGTTGTGCGACGGCGACTGATCCCCGGCAGGGTCTCAGGCCTTTGTCCACTGGATGGCATCCACCGTCACCGCGCATCCCGATCACCCTCAACCCGGAACTACCCCTGTCGTCAAGCAGCCAATCTTCCGTGGCGACCCACCTTTGACGGATGCAACGGCACCGAGCGCAGTCGCGTCGTCGAGGAGTGCACTGCACAGCCCGGAGACCCGATGGCGAAACATCCCGATCTGTTGAAGGCATGGATGGGGTAAACACCCCATGGCTGAGTGCATGGGAGATTGGCTCCATGGTGATGTGTTGGAGTGCGCCTCAGGAGAACAGCGCGTGCTTCGCCCGATATCCGTCTTCAAGAAACTCCAGTTCCCCCTCATGAGACTCCCTAGACTTTTGCCCGTACTCTCGGCCTGTGTCGCTCTCCAGGCCGCAGCCCAGCATCCCCTCGACGATCTCTGGTTCGGCACCATCCGTCCGCCTTTGGCCGGCGGGGTTACCGGACAGGTTCAGGATCGGATCTTTGTTGGCGACAACTTCCAGGGGTTGACCTACGCCGATCAGGATCTCTTTGGCATCGGGACGACCCCGACCCTGTTCTATTCCGTCCGCAGGGACGCGGTGTCGGGTCAATCGTTCCTGTCGACGATCGCCACGCCGGTGGCGCCCCATGACTTTCCCCCCCACGTGGTGGATCGGTTTGGGCTGGGGAACGTGGTCTACAATGAACTGGCGTTTGCCGCGCCTGACCTGACGTACGGGCCGGTGATCCTGTACGACCTGAACACGGACGGGTTGAGCCAGCAGTTTGGCACGATCAATCCCTCGGGATCCTTTGTGGACAATCAGTTCAACGTTGGGGTCGGCCATGAGGCGCTGACGTTTTCAGCGACCGACGTCACGTTTGGCGCCAACCTGTTCTACTACCTTCGCAGCGACCTTCAGGGCACCCATTTCGGCACGATCGACCCGCATCAGCCGGGCTCCGTCACGGACCGATGGACGTTGGGGCTGGAAGGATTCGATTCCATGGTTTTCACGTCCACGGATGTCGGGTACGGGGCGAACCTCTTTTACTTCATCCGACACGACACGGGCACGGGACAGCACGCCTTCGGTACGATTGATCCGCTGACGGGTGTTGCCCTGGACCGGTTCACGATCGGGACGCCGTTCGACAACTTCACCGAGTTGAGTTTCACGACCACGGATGTCGGATATGGGGCCAACCTGTTCTATTACCTGAGGAACACCGGGACGACAGATGTGCCGGAGGCGGGGACGTTCTGGGCCATGGGTGTGGCGGCAATTGCCGGTGCGCTTTGGCGGATCCAAGCCATGCACCGGAAGGTGTGACGGCCGGCACCGCGGTCTGCATGAGCCGAAGGTTCTTCGGGCGGCCGGGATGAGTCAGCCTGCTCCCGCATGATCGGAGGTGGTCTTGCCCTGGGATTGGGAACGGAGCTGCGACTGGGCGGATGTGAACTTCCAAGCCAGGTGCAGTTCATCCACGCTGTCCCAAGGTTCCATGGCTCGACGTTCCCCTGATTTCGGCGAGGCAGTGATCGGACTCACTGGGTCGTTGGCCCTCCTTGCCTATTTCACGCCGGCATTGCGGCCACTGTTGGCGTTGGTGTTCGTCGTCGCCGTGGTGTTGGGCGGTTGGTTTCTGTTCCGGACATTTTTTGGAACATTCCGCTGGCCGTCGCAGGATGCGGATCGGGTGCATCGCCGGGTGCCCACGCCAACGTTGGGCGCCACAGGGAGGAGACCTGGTGTCAGGGAGGCGCCGCGAAAACAGTGGAGCAGTGACGAATCGGTTCCTGATGTCGATGCGGTCGTCCGACATCTCCGGGCCTTGGATTGGTTCCAGTTCGAGAGTGCGATGGGTGTCTTGTTTGGGCACATCGGTTACAAGGTGCGCCGGAAGGGTGGGGCCAACCCGGATGGGGGAATCGATCTGGAGCTCACCCGGGGAACCGAGCGGAGTGCGGTGCAGTGCAAGCATTGGACGCGGGGCGAGGTGGGGGTGGAGACGATCCGCGGATTTCTCGGAGCCATGGTGGACGCTGGGATCGCGCGGGGGATCCTGATCGGGAGTGCCGGTTTCACCGGACCGGCGCGTGAACTGGCCGCGCGACACGGGGTGGAGATTCTGGATGAGGAACAGGTTGCCCGCGGGGTTCTCGCCGCAGGCGGTTGGCGGGATCCGCTGTTTCGGTCAGCGTTTGTTGCACCGCCGAAACTTTGTCCGAAATGCGGCAGCCCCTTGGTGGAACGGGTGGCTCGCCGGGGTAAGGGAATCGGAAGGTCGTTTTATGGGTGCGCCCGATATCCGCGCTGCACGCAGACCATGCCCGGTTGAGGGGTGATGTTGCCTGCGTCCTCAATACGGATTGATCGTCCCTGCCTTTTTGGGACGAAGAGTCGGGCATTGAGGTGCGAAGCGAATCCCGCGCCTCCGGGAATGAGGACGGCGAGTGAATCTCGCCCCTCCGGAACGGGAACGGAGCGGCGACGTTCGGTCGCCGATGGCACCCGTCACCATTCGTTCATGGTGGTGATCCCTTTCGCCCCTGTCTTACGCATGGGAATGCGGTATGACATCTCCCACCGCCCCCGCCATGCCCGACGATCCGGATCCCGACGAGACCATCTTCGCCGCCGCGCTCCAGTGGGAAACACCCGCCCAGCGCGCCGCCTACCTGGACGAAGCGTGCGCCGGCCAGCCTGAACTGCGGGCGCGCGTCGAGGCCCTGCTCCAGGCCAGCAACAAGGCGGAGACCTTCCTGGAACGTCCCGTCGGCGCGCCCCGCCCCTCCCCGGATGGCGTCGCCGAGACGATAAAGCGGGGCTTCAGCGAGCTGTTGCCGGCCACCGAGGGCCCCGGCACGAAGATCGGCCGCTACAAGCTCCTCCAGCAGATCGGGGAGGGAGGCTGCGGCACCGTCTTCATGGCGGAACAGGAGGAACCGGTCCGCCGCCGCGTCGCG
>CAZDYB010000284.1:0-6137 GCA_964509045.1 uncultured Akkermansia sp. | reverse complement strand
CGACTTCCTGACGAAGTTCCTTCCGGACGTTCCGAAGCTGTCGATTGGCCTCGGTCTGCTTCTTGATCAGGTTGTCGTATTCCACCTTGGCCTCAGGCGAGAGGATGAACTTCTGGTTCCCCTCCTTACGGCTCTGGATCTCTGAAATCTTGCCACTGGTGTCATCCACCTCCTTCTGGAAGCGGGCAACCTCTGACTGAAACCGCTTCTCAGCCTCCGCCCGCTTCTGCTGCACAACGGTGAAAGGCCTCCGAACAGTGGCCCGGCTGCGGGCTCCAATCAGGCTTGAATCCCCGGCCACCTGCTCAACCAGATTCTGACCCAGTGCCAGGTTTCCATTGAACGGAACGGCCACCCTGAAAACCCGGTCAATCCGAACACAATACGAGTCGAACAGGAAATCGGCGTCGCCAATCAGGTAAACCACGCCCTCGCGGGTGGATTCCTTGAGGTGATCGCCACTGTCGCCCTCCTTTTCCGCATCGGACTTGGCGTCATCCCCACTGGCAGATGCCTTCGGTTTTCCATCGGGAAAAGCCGACTTGAACTTCCCACTCAATCGCAAGGCCAAGGCGTACTCCACACCGGATGGGCTGAAGTCATCCATCACCTTCTGGCCATTCAACTGGGCCGTGATCCCATCCACCAACTGCGCATCCTTGGAGGAATGCAGCAGCACCTCCTGAGTGATTCCTTCCACCGCCTTCCCCGTGAAGATCCCGGAAAACGGAAACAACAGGTTGTCCGTCTGCCCGAAGACGACATCGTTTGGCGCCACCGCGTCGCGATTCAGGAACAGGAACGCCGGTGCCGGTTGGGGACCACGACCGAAGTCGATCTCCCGCGAGAACTGCGCATCAGCAACCACCTTCGACGTGTCGAACTCGATCCCCCAAGACTTGAGGAGAAGTGGAAGACTGGATCCACCTCCCATGTTGAAGCCCATCGGATTCGGGTTTCGATTGTCCGCCAGGCAAAGCCCGTCCAGCAATGCAATCAGGCGTCCGCCCCGCATCACGAACTGGTCCACCGCAAACTGGGCCTTCTCCGAAATATCCTTGGGATGGAGCACCAGCAGCACCTCGACTCTGGGATCAATGGATTCCACGTCCATGGCCACCGGTTGAACCTCGAAGTCCCGCTTCAATTCGGTGATGAAAATCCACGGGTCACTCGCCTGCTGCCCCATTCTCATCATCATCGGATTCGCAGCCGCACCAAACACCGGCAGAGGCGTCATCACACCAATCACTGTCTTGTTGGTCTGCATCACCTGCGCGATCGCTCGGGCCAGATCGTATTCCAGCAGCCGGTCCCGCTGCACGGTGAGGCTCGGCAAGGCCACCTTCTGCGGATCCAATGTGATGGACAGCCCCATGTAATAGGGCTCACCCGTCTGGGGATTCATCTGCGGATCAACACCATCCAACTTTGCAGCATCCTCTTCCTCCGAGTCCGGCTGCGGATCAAACCTCTTCAGGATCAACTGCCCCCCGGACGCACCCACGAACCCATTCAACAGGTCGTCGACCTGCCGGGCATACGCCTCTTCCATGGGTGGAAGACGGTTGCCCTTGCGCGAAGCATAGAAATTCACCACCACCGGCGTGTCGCCTTGAGCCACCCGTCTGAGGATATCCCGCGTTCCCTCGGACAACGAATGAAGTCCATCCTCGGTCAGATCGAGTCGTACATTGCGGATCCTGCCGACGACAAAATTGAGGAGCGCCACCACCACAAAGGCGAGGACGACGCCAAGGGTGGAGAAGCACAAGGCCTGGAACTTGGAGTGTTTCATGGTCTTGAAAAAAGGGTCTTGGGTTCAGGCACCCCGCACACCGCGCAACACAACACTGGTGGCAAACAGGGAAAAGCCGATGACGGAGAAGAAATAAAGGACATCCCGCAGGTCGATCACCCCCCGCTGAAAAGCAAGGAAGTGGTACCACGTTGATAGCCCCTTCACCAGATCCACGAAACCGTCGGGGACCCGGTTCACCAAGAACTGCGTCACCGGTTCCCATCCGCACAGGATCAGGAAGAAACACACCACAACCGAGATGATGAAGGCGATGATCTGATTTCGGGTGATGGCCGACATCAGTTCGGTGACCCCAAGGTAGGCTCCGGCGAGGAGAAAACTTCCGAGATAGCCGGCGATCACCGATCCATTGTCCGGGTCGCCGAGATAGGCCGTGGTCAGCACCACCGGAAAGGTCAGCGCCAGGGCAATCCCCAGAAAAAGCCAACTGGCGAGGAACTTGCCAACGATCGCCTGCCAGGGCGCGATCGGCATGGTGAGCAGCAGTTCAAGCGTCCCGCTCCGCCGCTCCTCCGCCCACAATCGCATCCCCACTGCCGGCACCAGGAAAAGGTAGAGCCACGGGTGCCAACTGAAGAACGGTTCAGCCAGGGATGCCTGTCCCCGCTCGAAAAAGTACCCCAGGCTGAACGTGAAAAAGCCGTTCAACAGGAGAAAGATCACGATGAACACATACGCGACCGGCGAGTTGAAATACCCACCCAGTTCGCGTTTGGAGATCGTCCAGACGTTGCGCAGTCCTTCGCTCATGGTTTGTAGAAAATCGATTGTTGAGCCATTCGCTCCGATGCGGGATCCCAAAGTTCATTGCCCTCTGGCCAGACACTGAGGATCCACCCATCGATCAAGCCGCCGCCTTTGCCGTGTCCGAAAGCGTGATGGACCGGAAGACATCGTCCAACCGACCCACTTCGGTGTGAAGCTCATCGAACCGCCACCCTTCCTTGGCCACCACATCCGCCACCGCACTGGCCAGATCGCCGTTGATGCCCCGTTCCCGGGGAAAGATCCGGGCCGCCACCTGGGAACCTTCGGTGCTCACCTCCACCCGACCTGCAACTCCCAACTGGGCCAGACGGGCCTTGACCACTTCTGCCGCCACCGCGTGCACCCGGAGCGTCACCGATCCGGACAATTCCGAGCGCGCCTTCAACTGGGCCGGTGTTCCATTGGCCACGATCTGGCCGCGATCAATGATGATCGCGCGGGAGCAGCACGCTTCCACTTCCTCAAGGATGTGGGTGCTGAAGATGATCACCTTCTTCTCACCCATCTTCTTGATCAGTTGCCGCACCTCATGCTTCTGGTTCGGGTCCAATCCGTCCGTGGGTTCGTCCAGGATCAGCACCTCGGGATCATGAACCAGTGACTGGGCCAGACAGGTCCGGTGGCGATACCCCTTGGAGAGCGTGTCGACACTCTGATGGAGGACATTCTCAAGGAAACAGAGCCCCACCACCCGCCGCACCGCCTCGGTCCTGGCGGCACCGGAAAGCCCGCGCATCTCGGCCGCCCAATTCAGGAAGCCATGCACGGTCATGTCGGAGTAACTCGGCGCGCTCTCTGGCAGATACCCCACCAGGCGCTTCGCCGGGATGGGATCCTCCGCGACGTCATGTCCGCCAATCACCACCCGTCCGGATGTCGGCGACATGAAGCCCGTGAGGATGCGCATGGTGGTCGACTTGCCTGCACCATTGGGTCCCAGGAACCCCAGGACCTCCCCACGTTTCACCTCGAATGAGATGCCACTGACGGCACGCTTGGTGCCGAACTCCTTCACCAGATTCTCGACGGTAATCATGCCGGAACGGATTAATCTGCCATTCGCCGCGGGTCACTCCGTGGTGAACAACGAACCAAAACCCCGACCCGTCCCCAGGACGGCGAGTCCTTCAAAATGAACGCGCGAACGAACGACCCCATCTAGACACCAACCTGCCGTTCCGTTCAAAAAAAATCTGACGATTCCACTCCACAACCCGTCACCCCGTCGCCCGACTTCATTGCCAGAATCTCCGCTTCTTCTTCTCCGAGTCCTTCATCTTGCGATCCGCCTTCTCATTCTCGACCTGCTCCGATTGTTCGAACTCGCGTTCCGCCACCCGCACCCCGGGCAGACGTGCCCGTTCCATGTCCGCCATATCCGCCGCTTCCCCCGGCGTGGGCAGGATGGTCGGTCGCATCAGGACCATCAGCTCGGTCCGGCCGGAGTTCTTCGAACGGGAGGAGAAGAGGTTGCCCAGGATCGGAATGGCCGACAGGCCGGGAACACCTTCGCGGGACCGGGTGGAATTGGCGGTGATGTAGCCTCCCAAGAGAATGGCTTCCTTGTTGCGCACCGTGACAGTCGAACTCGCGGCCCGGGTCTGGGTGGTGGGAATGCTGTTGTTGTCAATCTGCACCGGGGCGCCCAACTGATCGATGGTCTGATTGATCTCCATGACCACCAGGTCATCCGGCGTGATGAAGGGAATCACATCCAGTCCGACTCCGACGAACTGCCGTTGGATCTGGGTGGAGTTGCCGAAACCGCCCCCGTTGAAGACGCCGGTGACGAAGGGCACCTCGGAACCGACCTGGAAGGAGCCGGGAGTGGCATGCGAGGTCAGGACCCGGGGACGCTGGATCACATTGGCACGTGAGTCCGTTGCCAGCGCATTGATGGCAAGATCCCAGTTGTTGCCCAACTGGAGGAAGTAATTGAGGCCGGATCCCGACGGAAAGTTGGATGCGGAGGATGCCAGTCCGCCCAGGAAGGCGTTCCCGGTTCCCAACCGGTTTCCGCCGTTGTTGATCATACCTCCTCCGGTGACGTTCGGGTCGCCATTGAAGCCCTTGGGACGCTGCCCAGCTGTGACGCCGAACTGCGAATTGTTGCCCAGGTTCACCTCCATGATGATTGCCTCGATCAACACCTGGGCCAGGAGGGTGTCCACCTTCTCCACGACCTCCTTGATCTTCTCGATGTCCTTCTTCCGGGCGTAAACGATGAGCTTGTTCGAACGAAGATCGGCCGTGATGTTGGCATTCTGGGACAACTCACCAAGCGTTCCCAGGCCACCCTGCCCCTGTCCCCGGCCCGCGGCGTTGAGTCGGCCCTGAAAGGTCTGTCCCGTGTTCGGCGAAGTGACCCGCACCGGGGTGTTCACCTGATTCTGGAAAAAGGAGCCACTGCGGTTGTTGAACCCGCCCTGGTTGAATCCACCCTGATTAAAGCCACCGCTGCGATTGTTGAGCCCACCCCGGTTTCGGCTGTTGAAACCGCCCTGATTGAATCCTCCCCCCTGGTTCAACCCACCTCCGGTGCCAAGTCCGCCCCCGCCCCCGCCTCCGCCACCACTCCCACTGATCACGCTCTGCAGGGTCTGATACAGATCCTCCACCTTGCCGTACCGGATCGGAATCACCTCCAGGACGTATTCGTCGGCCACCTCGATGTCCACCCGTTCAAGCACTTCGAGCATCCGCTTCACGTTGATGGCGAAGTCGCGGAGGATGAGGGTCTTGGTGCTTTCAAGGGCCACCACACCGTTCGCGCCCTGGGCGGAAGCAAACACCTTCACCAACTCCGCGGCTTCCTTCGGATCGATGTGCTTGATCTGGACGATGTGATTCACGAACTGGCTGGCTTCGGAATAGTCGCCGGGACTGGCTGCACTGAACTTGGCGCCCTGCTGCAGCGCCTGCTGGGACGGCACCACCACCGTGAAATTGTCGCCGGTCGGAATCGTGGTGATCTGGTTCAGGGCAAACACCGTGTCGAGCGCCTGGATGGTCTCATCCAGCGAGAGCGGGGTCTCCGGCGTGTAGGTGATGGGCAGGGTCAGATTCAAGCCGGCACCCCGCAAGACGGTGCGCTTGGTGAGCCTTGCATAGAAATCCAGCACCTGTTCCAGGGGCATGTTTCGGAACTTCACCGCGTCCACCGCCTCTTCGTCGGTCGTCGCCGCCTTGACCGCTTCCAGCGCCGCGTCGTTTGCCTCCTGATCCGCCGTATTCGCAGCATTGGCCGCCTGACCAGCCACATTGGGAACGCCGGGACGCGCACCACCGGGTGCGGTCGGAGTTGCGCCAGGGCGAGCGCCGGGTCGCGTGGCCGGTTGGGCAGTCGGTGCCGTGGGCGCCACGGCGGGTCGACCCGATGGAAAGGTTCTCGGCACGGAGATCCGGTTCGTCGCCGGCGCGGTCACCGAGCGTGGGGCCACTGCCGCCGGTTGATTGGTGGCTGGAGTGGCGGTCGGCGGTGGTGGGCTCGGGATGGCGGTGTTCTGCGCCTGGGCTCCGCCAAGGACGAGGATCGACAACCAGGTTG
>CAZDYB010000283.1:0-6155 GCA_964509045.1 uncultured Akkermansia sp. | reverse complement strand
CCGTGCATTCACGAGTTGACGGTGAGGATCAGTTCCAGAGGAGGTGACCGTCCTTGTTTTTGACCAGGACGCAGAGCTGAAGGAGGTGGGTAAGGCCGGGGCGGGTCCAGAACTGACCACAGCCTCGGAGACGGCGCTGAAACTGTTTGCCCAAGGACTCCACCGCCCCGCTACCCATCGGGGCTCCAGCCTTCTCCATTCTGCGGTAGTGAAGGTGGTCCTCATGATCTTTGAAGTAGCTGACTTCGCGGGTGAGGGTTGCTTGATCCTGGG
Source organism: uncultured Akkermansia sp. (assembly GCA_964509045.1). Taxonomy (GTDB): domain Bacteria; phylum Verrucomicrobiota; class Verrucomicrobiia; order Limisphaerales; family UBA9464; genus UBA6176. The sequence goes on along the minus strand of CAZDYB010000283.1, from coordinate 5,882 downwards.
TGGTCCTGGAGGTGGGTGTGGCTGGGTTCAGCAAATCCTCCAGGTTTTTGACCACGCGGGCTTCCTGGCCGTGTCGGAGTTGGTGCAGCGTTGCTTTCAACCACGCCTTGGCAGCTTCGGTTCCAACTCCGTGCAACGCCTCACCGACGGCCTGGAGGTGCTCCCGGGCGTGATGGAAATCCAGAGTCTTTACAGCGCTCTGGAAGCGGTCCTCGGCCAAGGCCCAGAGCCAGACGGCGCCGTCCATCACCACATAAACCACTTGAGCGCTCCCCATCCCGCGACGCCGGGCCTCGGCCAGCACAGCCGCGCCGAAGTCCAGAGGCGAGGTTTCCGGTGGCGTCGCCACCGCGTACTTCTCCAGCAGCATACCGCGGCCATTGGCATTCTCCACGCGTTGCTCCAGGCGGTAGATGACGGCCGACTTGATCTCTCGCCACTCGACCCTCTCGGGATCCTTGGCCCGCGGACCCGCTCCCCAGTCCGCACCCCGCTCCCGAGCCATCCACCCGTCCATCATGACAACCAGGCTGAACGCGGGTTCGGCTTTGAGGGGCGTGGGCATCGGCAACTCCAGCCCTCCGGCCTTTTCCCCCAAGCGCTTCACCTGGTGAAACACGCAGCCATCACTCACCGGAGTTCCCCACGTTCCTGCCATCGCTTCGGCGTCGGCATACGAGCCCACCGCGGTCGCCGTGTAGGCCAGACGGGCCTGGAGTTCCGGACTCTTGCGCCCATAGGGCAACAATCCCCAGTGCTCGCGGGCCGGACAGACCCAGCGATCCTGGGCGGGACTGTAGCCATGGCGGACCCGCAGGTTCAGCACTCCGGCCACCGTGTCCAATTGGAGGGATCGCCACCGCGTCCTTTTCAAAGGCAGACCGCTTTGCCCACACACCGCCGGTAGCGCATTGGCAATCTCCTGGAGTTGTTGCTCCAACTGCGAGCGGGTCCACTCACGCCCGCGGGCCAAAACTTCCTGTTCGATCTGGCGTAGCGGATTCACGGGCGGGCCCTCCGCCCCAACTCGTACAGATAGATGTCCTTGATTGGCACCTGGAGTTCCCGGTCTCGATCCTGCCGACTGCGTCCCCGGGTCTGTCCCACGCAAAGCCAATTGGCCGCCCGGTAACAACTGCCCCGGAAGCGCCCCCGGTCCACGAAACTCTCCAGCCAATCCAAGCCATGTCCGTAGCGGGCCTGCCAGTCCCGACCAATCCGACGGGCGACCGCGCCCAACAGATGGCTGGCCAAGTGGGGGACCCTCACCCAGGGCAGGATCAGGAAGCGGGTGTTGTTGGTAATCCGCCCCAGTTGGCTGCTGCGCTGATCCAGACTCCAGCCCAGCCGCTGGTCCCGGGGGGCACACTTCCAAGCGGCGGCACCGAAGAGCAGGCACCCCACATCCCGCCCCTGCCGATCCGTGGCCAAGTAGCCCAGGTTTTCACCCACCACTCGCAATCCCAGATAATGATATCGATCCAGATAGAATCCCCAGCGCTTGGCCGCCGGGCTACCCGCCTCCACCGGCTCCAGCCGCACCGGCTGAATCTCCCCCAGGCTCGCCGTCCAGGCCGCGGGCTCCACCCAGTCCGCCCACGTCGGTGCCGCACGCCGTTTGCGCCGTTGATGGATCTGCAGGAGTGGCAAACAGATCCGTCCCAGCCCTTCGAGTTTGAGCAGGAGGCTGCGTGCCGCGAAATCCTTCAGTCGTCCGCGAGCATCCACCCATCCCCAATGCTGGCAGAGTTCCTTTGCGATCCGCTTACGGCTCCACCCGGGATGCTCCTCAATCCATCCCCGCAACCACGTCAGTTCCTCGGATCCCATCCGCCGCCCTTGCACTACCAGTTCTTCAGGCACGCCCTGCTCCCTGAACTCTTTCCATTCGGTAGTCCAGCCCATTCAGCGACAACTCGTGAATGCACCGGTGGGGAGGGGGAGGGGGGCATCGGACGAAAGCATCGGGCCTTGGAGGGTGAGGGCTCCACATTGTTCGAAATGTGGTGCAGGCTTTCCCCGTTGAACCCGTTGATCGCGAAGATTGAGGAGAATGCCCGTCGCCGTCTGGTGTTGCCACCGCTGAGCAAGCCCGCCGACGAACTTCCCCGTTACCGGCACTTTCTGAAGGTGGAATCGCATCGGTTGCGGATCCTTCACCGGGGTGGGGCCGGAGGGTTGGAGGTTTGTCAGGCGCGGGCGGGGATGATGGACGTGTTGGTCCGGCATGTGTGGGAGTCGGTGCAGAAGGCGTTCCCGGCCCGGGCCAACCCGCCACGGATTGCACTGGTCGCGTTTGGGGGATATGGCCGCGGCGAGTTGAATCCGGCGTCGGACATCGACCTGATGTTCCTGCATGCGGGAGGGCAGGATCTGGCGCCGGAGCGTCAGAAGGTATTGGCGGACTGGACGAGTGGGTTGTTGTACACGCTTTGGGACATTGGATTGAAGGTGGGGCACGCGGTTCGGACCATTGAAGATTGTGTGGAGGTGGCGAACCGGGACATGCAGTCCAAGACTTCGTTGCTGGAGACGCGGTGGGTGGCTGGAGACACGCGGTTGTTCGGGTTGTTCGAGAGTCGGTTCCGGGCCCGGTGTGTTCGGGGGTTTGCGGAGGAATACGTGGCGCAACGGTTGGAGGATCAACGGTTGCGACGCCAGAAATACGGCAACTCGCCGGCGTTGCAGGAACCGAACATCAAGAACGGGGTGGGTGGCCTGCGGGATTTCCAGAACCTTTTGTGGATGGCCTATTTCAAGGAGGGCGCACGGACGTTGGCGGAATTGTTGGCCCGGGATTTCCTGGGCCCGGCCGAGTTGAAGCAGTTGGAGACGGCCTATGACTACCTGCTCCGGACCCGGACTGAGTTGCATCATGTGACGGGTCGGCCGGTGGATGTGTTGGCCGCCAATGTGAAGCCGGCGGTGGCGACGGGATTGGGGTACTCGGACCGGTCCCCACGGGTGCGTGTGGAGCGGTTCATGCGGGACTATTACACGCATGCGCGGAACATCTATCTGATCACCCGGACGCTGGAACAGCGTTTGGCCTTGGGGAAGGCGGCGGATGAACGGCCGGGGGCAAAGGTGTTGCCGGGGCAGTTCGACGGTTTCCGTGTGGTGAACGGGCAACTGCGCCATGTGCTGAAGACGGCGTTGCAGGACGATCCCTGTCGGTTCCTGCGGGGTTTCCTGCATTGCCAGCAACGGGGGTTGGAACTGCATCCGGACCTGGCGCAGTTGATGCGCCAGCAGGTGAGCCTGCTGGATCGGGGTTTCCTGGCGGATCGGCACAACCATGTGACGTTCCTCGAGATCCTGAACCAGCGCGGCAATGTGGCGCCGCATCTCCGGGCCATGCACGAGGTGGGATTCCTGGGGAAGTTCATTCCCGAGTTCGGCAAGCTCACCAACCTCGTCCAGCATGAGTTCTATCATCAATACGCGGTGGACGAGCACACGTTGACGTGTGTGGAGAGGTTGGATCGGGTGTGGGATGCAGCGGAGGCTCCGTATCAACGTTACAACGAGCTGTTCCGGTCATTGGAACGACCCTTCGTCCTGTACCTCGCCCTGCTGTTGCACGATGCGGGCAAGGCGGCCGGGTCCGGGCATCACGAGATCATCGGGGGCGAGTTGGCGATCAAGGTGGCGCGGCGGTTGAAGCTGGATGCGGCGACGACGGAATCATTGCGTCGGGTGATCGAGTTGCACCTGTTGATGGTGCAGGTGTCGCAACGCCGGGATCTGGAGGATCCCGGGGTGATCGCAGAGTTTGCGCGGGAGGTGGGGAACCTCGAGAACCTGAAGTTGCTGGCGTTGCACACGTTCGCGGATTCGATGGGCACCAGCGACACGCTGTGGAACGGGTTCAAGGATTCCTTGTTGTGGACACTGTATTTCAAGGCGGAGGCGTTGATGCGGGGGGATACGGAATTCCTCGTTGCGCAGAAAGCCTTCATGAACCGGTTGCGGGACGAGGTCCGGAGACTGCTGCCGAAGACTTTTGCGACAGATGAGATCGATGCGCATTTCGCGGGGTTGCCGGCGCGGTATTTCCAACTGCACACCGCGCGGGACATCGTCCGGGACCTGACGCTGGCACACCGGTTCATGCACCTGCAACTGACGGAGGCGGAACGGGCGTTGGAACCGGTGGTGGCGTGGCAGGAGGAGAGGGATCGGGGTTATGCGGCGGTGCATGTGTGCACCTGGGATCGCGCCGGCCTGTTCGCCAAGGTGGCGGGATCGCTTTCAGCCGCGGGGCTCAACATCTTCGGAGCCCAGGTGTTCACCCGCGAGGACGGCATTGTGTTGGATACTTTTTATGTCGCTGAAGCCCGCAAGGGAGCGATCCCCGGGCAGGAGTCGCGAAGCCGTTTCGAGAAGATCCTGCTGTCGGTCTTGACGGCGGAGTTCGACCTCGACAAGGCGATTGCTCAGGCGCCGCGGTATCCCACGCTGTTCCGGGCCGGTGGCGAACGTCTGGCGGCGCGGGTGCGCATCGATAATGCCGCCTCTCCGGATGCCACCGTGGTGGATCTGGAGGCGGAGGATCGGGTGGGATTGCTCCATGCGGTGTCCCGTGTCCTCTACCAGGCCGGCTTCTCCATCATGCTGGCGCGCATCGTCACCGAAAAGGGGGCCGCCATGGATACCTTCTACCTCACCGATCCGGAAGGTCGCAAGGTCATGGACACGGCGATGCTGGAGCGGTTGGAGCGTCGATTGAAGCGGGTGATGACGGCGTGAGCGTGTCAGGTGCGGTGATGGGTGCGCTGGTCCCGCGTTGCGGATGTGCGCGAGTGGGCCTATGACCGGCGGCCGCGATGCCGAATGAACGGTCTTTGAAGTGGTTGGGGATGGGAGCAGACCCCGTGTTGGCTCTGGCACCCATGCAGGCGGTGACCGACCTGCCGTTCTGGCGCATCCTCTCACGGTATGGGGGGCCGGACGTGTACTGGACCGAGTACATCCGGGTGCATTCCACGAGCATTGTCGACCGCGACATCCGGCAGGCGATCGTTGAGAACCCTACCGGCCGGCCGGCGGTGGTGCAGTTGATCGGGAATGATCCGTTTCATCTGGTCCGGATTGCCCGGGAGTTGGAGCAATTGCCGGTGGTGGCGATCGACCTGAACCTGGGATGCCCGGCACCCGTGGTGTACCGGAAATGTGCCGGGGGCGGGTTGTTGAGGGAGCCCGCCCGGATCGATTCAATACTGGGGGCGATGCGGGAGGCGATCACCCGGGTTCGTTTCACGGTCAAGACGCGTCTTGGCTTCGCGGATGCCTCAGGCTGGGATGAATTGCTTGGGATATTTGCGCGGCATCCGATTGATCTGCTGACCGTGCATGGACGGACGGTGGCGGGGATGTACCGGACGGAAGTGGACTACGGATTGATTGCGCGGGCGGTGACGGCGGTGGGGTGTCCCGTGATCGCCAACGGGAACGTGTGGTCGGCGGCGCGGGCTCAGGAAATCCTGCGCCAGACCGGAGCCCGGGGGTTGATGATTGGGCGTGGATGCATCCGGAATCCTTGGTTGTTCGATCAGATCCGGGCATCGCTGGCGGGTCGGGAATCCAGTTGGCCGACGGGTCGGGAGGTCCTTGCCTATGTGGAGGCGCTTTATGTGGAGACCGCACCGCCGGGAGAGTTCAGTGAGCGGCTTCAGGTGGAGAAGATGAAGAAGTATCTGAACTTCCTGGGAGAAGGTGTCGATGCCGAGGGTCGGTTCCTGCACCGGATCCGGCGGGTTTCCAGCCGTGCTGAATTTGACGCGGTTTGCCGCGACCATCTGGACCACGACCACCCGATGCCCCTGGAACCGTTCACCCGCGTCGAAGCGCCTGATTCCCGGGTCGATTGCCTGGAATAG
>CAZDYB010000282.1:0-6165 GCA_964509045.1 uncultured Akkermansia sp. | reverse complement strand
GGTCGAACCGCGGCAAGCACCCTGCTGATCTCTTCCTTGCGCAGCGCGCTTCCCACCAGGAACAACTTCGGTATGTGCCGGATCTTCGAAATCTCGCAGGCCACCATTCCGCCCAGGGAAGATCCGACAATGCAGTCCCCATTCCGTATCCCATGGACTTCAGCCATCTCCAGCGCGACTTCCCTGATCCCCCCAAGTCTGGCGCCTCGCACACAGTCGTGAGGCAAAATGCCATCCAAAGTCAGCCAGCACCCCGGATACATCCGACGATCAGCACCCATTCCGGGAAGAGCGTGAAGTGTCATACCCAATGCAAAGGCGCGCGAGTATTGACCAACGAAGAGCATGAATGCCAGCAAGCCATGGCTGGAGGGAGCAGGCCGTCCGGACCTTTGGCTTGCCGCCACCCTATGTTGCGGCTCCCAGTCCCTTCTTCCTCGAAAGAAGAAGCCGTTCTGCAAGATCCGAAATCACCCACTCTTCCGCGATCAACCCTTCGTGGAATCGACTGGTCACAACGTCCCGCCAGACGACTTCCCGATCAGTTGCAGGAAACCCCTTGAAAGCCCCTTCCTGTTTTCCCCTGAGGATCCGCTGCCATGCGACACGATCCGTTCCTTCCACAAGGATCTCCACCTGCACGCTGATGGTTGGAAATGCCCGACGATACATCTCCAGAAATGCCCGGATCTGACGATGCCCACCGACCGTGTCCTGGTCCGTAAGGTGAGCGACATAGCCGGGCGAAAAGAACCGGGGAACTGCATCGTAGTTTCCCGTGCCAATCAGCTCCTGATTCGCTGCCTCAATCATCAATGCTAATGATTCCATGACATGGATGGTGCCCAACAGCCCGACCAGTCCACCACTCCCGGAGACAGCCAGCGACAGCGATTCCTCGGACCTTTAGGGCTGACACGTCCCTGGGCGTGGGCCCGGGCTGCAATAGGTCGCCTTTTCAGGGATTTTGGAGGTGAACAACCCAAAAGCCGCCTCCCCTCGTGTCTTCGTGTGAGATCCATTCGTCCCCCTCATTTGGGCATCCACCGGATCACCACCGGCCCGCCCCAGACGGTCGCGAGGAGGCCTGACTTCTTTCTGGCACCCGAGATCTCCTCTTCCATCCCGCCTGTTCCCACCGCTTCCACCACGCGTTGTTCCGACAAGCGGATCGCCCGCACGGTGCGCACCCGCTGTTCGTGTCCGCGATCCAATCCGTCCGCCACCCGCAGGATCCCCGCCAGCCAATCGATCCGATACCGGTCAGTCACGGACATCGCGGCGTAGTCGGGGTGCCGGACGAGGTCCGGTTCGGCCTTCCGATGATATCGCGCCACCAGGGCGATCAACTCGACCTGATCGCGGGGGACGCCGCTCCAGTCCTGTTCACGGATGAGCCGGGCCGAAGCCTTGTGATGGCCTGCTCCATCGGGAAGCGTGAGGGACCATCCGATGTCATGGAGACAGGCGGCGGCATCGAGGAGGGGGGCGGCATCGGTGTCGAGACCGTGATCCGTGGAAAGGAGATTGAACAGGCGCATGGCCAGGTCACGGACATGGAGCACATGGGCCAGGCGCAGTTCATGTTGCTCCAGCAGTTGCCGGACGCCGCGATCGAGGGCGGACCGATCCAGTTCAACTTCCACCGGGATCCTCCAACAACGCGCCGAAGCGCAATCCACGGGTGCTCACCCCCAGTTCGCCCAATTCAAACCGTTCCATCAACGCCTCATAGATCACCGCACCGAACGGGATCACATCCGCGCGTTCAGGCGGCAGTCCCCGACGTCGCCGACGTTCCTCCAACGTTTCAACCCACAACGCTTCCACCCATTCCCTCAGGATCGACATCGGGAACCGCGCCCGCTCCACCAACCCGCGATCGAAGCCATCCACCCCGGCCTGCATCAACGCGAGGATCGCGGTGGTGCCACCCACGCCCAGAACCCGTTCAGGACGGCCGAACTCGGTCATCGCCCCGCCCAACCCCTCCGCGATCTCCGCATCCAGGAAGTCCCGCAACCACGTCCGTACCCGGACCAATTCCTCCCGGGCCGGCGGATCTCCCGTGGGAAACCGTTCATGCAACCGGACCGATCCCAACGGAAAGCTGCGCCGATACGCCACGCGTCCCGCCATCCCAAGAATCAATTCCGTACTGCCGCCTCCGACATCCACGATGAGCAACCGGCGACCGACCAGGTCGGGGTCCGTGGTCACCCCGAGGAACCCCCAGTGCGCCTCGGCATCCCCGGTGATCACCTCGGTCAGCAGACCGGATGCCTGGAGGATTGCGCCGATCAATTCCTCGCGGTTCACGGCATCACGGACCGCACTGGTGGCCACTACACGAACCTGTTCAGCGCCGTGTTCGCCGGCATGCCGTGCGAACCGCGCCACGACTTCGGCGGTGGCGGCGATGGGCTCGGGCTGGAGCCGATGCGACTCGTAGAAGCCGCGTCCCAACCGGGTCTGCTGACCGGTCTCCCAGACCGGGATCACCGAACCCCCGCTGATGTCGGCCACCAACACCTTTACCGAATTGGTGCCGACATCAATGACGGCTCGTCGTGCCATGCGGGAAGCGGGTTACTTCAGGCTGCTGATGAACTCGACCAGGTTGCGCAGGTCCTGGCGGCTCAACTGTTCGGCCAACCCCTCCGGCATGCCGCTCAATCCCTTCTCCCGACTCGTGATGTCGGACTTCTTCAACTTCAGGATGCCGTCCTCGGGCGAGTTGATCTCCAGTTCGGTCTCGGTGTCCGCCTTGATCACGCCGGCGTAGGAGGTGCCGTCCTTGAGGGTGACCAGCACGTTTTCAAACCCGGCGGCGATGGCATCGTTCGGGAACAGGACGCTGGCGAGGATGTATTCCCTGCCCTTCTTCTGCAGGAGCCCGTTCAACTCGGGACCGACCTCGCCGCCTTCGCCGTCGGCCTTGTGGCAGCGCACACAACTCACTTCCACACGCTCGATGAAGACCTTCTTCCCCTCCTCGACGTTGCCGCCGGTCAGGCACACCCGCCATCCCGCCATCGGATCCTTGGCATCGAGCGACGCCTGCCATTTCGCCAAGCCTTCCTTCAACGCGGGCCGCTTCGCCGCGGCATCGACGACATCCAGTTGCATCTCCGCGGGGACCTTGCCGGCCTGAAGCTCGCCCAACCACTTTCCAAGGACCGCATCCACCGCCGCCCCTTCAACCCCGGCCAGCGTCATCAGGGCGTTCTGTTTCTCCGACAACGTCCCCTTGTCCAGGATGTCGACCAGGCGCGCGACCGTCGCCTCGGTTCCGGCACCGGCAGGGCGCCCCGACTTCCGCCCCGTGGGCGGCGTTTCCACACTCAGCCGGGTGGCGGCCTTGCGCACCCGCTCCGAGGCATCCTTTGAACCGGCTTCCAATGCCGCGCCCAACTCTTCCGCGCCCAGGTCGAACAACGCCTGCAACGCCGCCACCCGCGTCTGTTCGTCGCCTTCGGCACGGATGACCAACTGGGCCAGGGCGGGTGAAGCTTCCTCAATCTTCAACGACCCTGCCGCACTCGCCGCCGCGCGTCGTACCCGGTCGGGTCCGCCGCTCAACAACCCGTTCACCACCGGCCGCAATGCATCCGCCGGAATCTTCACATCCCGGGGCGAAGCCGTCGGACGCCACAGACCGGTCACCCGGTCGCGCCCGCCGTTGCGCGGCCATGCCGACAACGAGACCAGGGCTTCGGCCCGGACCGCTTCCGAAGCGGATTCCCGAGCCGCGACCCGGGCCAGCGCGCCGGCGGTGCCCTCCGTTCCAAAACGGAGATTTGCATTCACCACCCGGCGGGCCAGGGCCGGGTTGGCATCCGACGCCAGGTCATCCACCAACATCGCCAGATCCGGCATCGCCCCTGCAATGGGCAGGTCATTGATCGCACGCGCCGCCTCGGTCACCACGCGGGTGCTGGAATCCTTCAGGAACACGGCGATCTCGCTCCGTTCCAACCGCCGCATCGCGAGCAACACACCCATACGCACCCCCTCGGACGGATCCTTCGTCGCGGCGATCAGATCATCGGGATCGGCCACCATCGACAGCGCATAGGCGGCGGCATGGCGCAGGTGCGGATCGCGGTTGTCGTTCTCCTTGAGCACCTGCATCAGCGCGGGAACCGCCTCACGCCGACCCAGCTTGCCCAGCGCAATGGTTCCCACCGCACGCACCTGCAGGTCGGCATCGGCGGTGACCTTCACCAGGGCGTCATAGGCCCGACCATATCGGGCATCCCCCAGCACCCGCGCCACATTGCTCCGCACCTTCGCCTCCTCATCCGCCACCAGCGGAATCAGGGCGTCCAATGCCGCCGACCGCGCCCCACGCGCCGTGGCCGAGGTCGCATCGGCGACCTGCCCCAATGCCCACACCGCATGCAGGCGCGCATGCAGGGACTTCGACGACTTCGCCACCCGGATCAAGGCCGGCACCCCCGACTCACCCTTGTCCGCCAAGGTGAACTGGGCGTTCTGCCGGACGCGGAAGTTGGGATGCTCCAGGTACCCGAGGAGCTGTCGCTCGCTGCGGCTGGTGAACCCTTCGGCCAACAAGGTCCGTGTGGACTTCACCACCGGCGAATCCACATGGGCCGGATCGAAGAACCGATAGATCCGGCCTTTGCCCACCCCTTCCCATCCGTCCACCCAATCGAACACCCAATACGCGCCATCCGGCCCCCAGTTGCCGTCCGTCGCCTCGACCGACCAGATGAACTGCTTGTCGTTGACCAGTTCGAAGGACGCGCCCTTGGGCTGATGTTGGAAACTCCAGATGCCCGAATTCGCTCCCGATCCCCGGAAATCACACAGCGTGAAGGTTCCGTTCCACTCCGGACCCATGCCCGTGCCCGGGTAATAGGCATTGCCGCTGGGACCTGCAGTGATGTTCCGGATCGGAGGCGTCAGGTAGGCTGGTTGGGCATCGTTCTGCGGTGCCCACATCTTCTCCATGTTCCACGGACCCCGGGCCACCGGCGCATCCGCTCCTTCCAGAAACTGCCATCCGATCCGCCATCCGCTGTCGCCGCCCTCGATCAGGTACGTCCAGCGCGCCTGATCACCGCCGTCGGAATTGTTGTCACCGGTGAACAGGTTGCCCCACTCGTCGAACACCAGGTCCTGCGGATTCCTCAACCCGCTGTACACCACCTCCATCTGGGTGCCGTCCGGCCGACAACGGAACACCGCACCGGCATCCGCACTGCCGACCGTGCGTCCCTCCGTCTTCAGGACCGAGGCGCGGTCGCCGATGCTGAAATACAACCGGCCGTCCGGTCCGAAAGTGAGGCCGTGCAGGTCATGCCCCAGGAATCCCACGCGCACCCCGTGCCCATAACTGATGCTCCGACGCGAATCCGCGCGGCCGTCCAGGTTGTCGTCGCGCAGATGCCAGACGTTGGGGATGTTGGCAAACCACACGTCCTTGCCCCGCGCCAACACACCGGCGGCAACCCCATCCAGCGGCGTGGCAAAGTTCTCGGCGAAGACCTGCGACACATCCGCCCGGCCATCACCGTCGGTATCGCGCAGGTACTGGATCCGTTCAGTGTTCCTGAAGTAATCCTTCATCCCCTCCTCACCCAGATGCCGGCGCATCATCGCCAGTCGATCCTCCACCGATTTGCAGGCCAGATCCTCGTCCAGCCACGACATGATGCCACGGATGTCCGGAACCCCGCGCCAGGCACGGAAGGTCTGGGCCACGAACACCCGGCCATCATCCGCCACGTCAATCGACACCCCATGCGCCACATCCGGTTCAGCGGCGAACAATTGACCGGTCCATCCCGTCGGGATCCGGAAGCGTTTCAGGTTCTTTTCACCCTCGTCCGAGGCCGCGGCGATCTTGGGAGATTCGAACCGGCCCTGCGGTCCGAGCTCATGCTGGGCGTGGGCAACGGAGGCTGCGGTGGCCGCGAGTGTGATGGCCACACGCCATTGATGGCGGGAACTCCAGGAGGACATGGTGGGCGACAGAGTATTGAGGTTCGTCCATCGGGCAAGCGAGGGCTCCAAGGATCATTCTTTTTGAAAAGCCTTTGACTCCCGACCCCCGCTCCATAAAGTGCCGCCCGCTTTCCGGTCGTTGGGGTCGTAGCTCAGTTGGTAGAGCACCACAATGGCATTGTGGGGGTCAGG
>CAZDYB010000281.1:0-6174 GCA_964509045.1 uncultured Akkermansia sp. | reverse complement strand
CGATGGTGATTCCTGTCTCATCCCTCTCTCCTCAGACCACCGGTCATGGAAGCCACCAATCCGGAATCCCGGTCATGAAATCCCTCATCCTCGTTGCTTCCATGGCGATCCTGCCCACCACCCCGATCCTCCACGCCGAAGAAGATCTCGGCGCGATGTGGGGCACGGCAGCCGAAGAGGAGAAATACTATCCCATCGTCAACATCCCGATCACCGCCGGCGTCCCGATGCGCGCGGGCAGCTTCGAGATCCTCCCGGATGGACGTCTCGCCGTCGGCACCCGGCGCGGCGACATCTATTTTGTCCAGGGCGCGTTCGATACGCCGCCCCGTCCGGATTATCACCTCTTCGCCAGCGGACAGGATGAGATTTTCGGACTCTCGTGGCGGGACAACGCCATGACGGCAATCACCTGGGGCGAGGTCACCCGCATCTCCGATGCGGATGGAGACGGTTTCGCCGACCGTTATGACACGCTGACGAGCAATTGGGGTTATGGCGAGTACCATGAGTTCGCCTTTGGTTCGAAGCACGATCCTGAAGGCAACATCTGGGTGGCTCTGGGCCTGAGCAGTTCCTATGAATCGCACAACCTTTTCCGTGGTTGGGCCGTGAAGGTGACCCCGCAGGGGAAGATGATTCCGGTGTGCAGCGGCCTGCGCAGCCCCGGGGGGGTGGCCGCCAATGCCGAGGGCGCGATGTTTGTCATCGAAAGCCAGGGCCCCTGGAACGGATGCTGTTCGCTGAAACATCTCAAGCCGGGCGGATTCCTCGGACATCCCGCGAGCTATAACTGGTATTCCTATGTCCCCGACATGAAGGTCCCCGCGCTCGAACCCAACCGCGATTCGCGAATGGGCGTCGAAAAGAGACGGATCAAGGAGCTGGTGCCACCAGCGGTCAAGTTTCCCTACATCAAGATGGGCCGGTCGATCTCCGGATTCCGCCTCAACAAGACCGGCGGCAGGTTTGGCCCGTTTGAGAACCAACTGTTCCTCGGAGACTACAGCCTCAGCCTGATCCTGCGGGCCACCACCGAGCAGATCAACGGCGTGTGGCAGGGCGCCTGTTACCCCTTCCGAGAGGGATTGGCCACAGGGATCATGAATGTGGAGTTCTCACCCCGGGGACAACTCATCGCCGGTGGCTTCACCACCAGCAGCCAGTGGCCCGTGCGCGGGACGGAACCCTTCGCCCTGCAGCGCATCGACTGGACCGGCGTCGTCCCCTTCGAGATCCAGGAGATCAACATCCGGAAGGACGGGTTCCTCATCACCTTCACCAAGCCCATCGACCTGCACACGGCAGTCGATCCGGAAGTCTACAAGGTCATCACTTACACCCATGTCTACGATGGCGGCTATGGCAGTCCCGAAGTGGATCATACCACCCCTCGCGTCATCCGGGCCGTCCCCTCCGCTGATGGCCTTTCGGTACGGCTTCACCTGGACCGGATCGTCGAGGATCACATCCACGATTTCGATCTCTCCCGCCTCACCGCACAGGACGGGCGACGCCTGCTGCATGCCAAAGCCTATTATACGGTGAATGAAATCCCGGTGAACTGAGCCATGAACCTGTCCCGAACACTCCTCCACCTCCTCTGCGCCCTCTCTCTCCTGGGATTCAGCGTCCCGGTTCACGGCGACGACAGTCCACAATGGTTGACCTATGCGGGCGGCTCCGGGCCCGGAAAGGGAAAGCGCATCGTGCTCATTGCCGCCGATCAGGAATATCGGAGCGAACAATCGATGCCCATGATGGCAAAGATCCTCAGCCAGCATCACGGCTTCGACTGCACCGTCCTGTTCGCCGTCAATGAACGGGGTGAGGTCGATCCCACCATGCCCGTCTATCCCGAGAACGGGAAACCGTTGAAGGAACATCACATCCCCGGCCTCGAACAGCTGTCCTCGGCTGACCTGGTCCTCTTCTTTCCCCGGTTGCTCACCCTTCCCATGTCGGAGCGGGAACTCATCGTGAAGTACATCGATTCCGGCAGGCCCTTCATTTCCATCCGGACCGGCAACCACGGCTTTCATGCTCCCCTGCCCTATAAGATCAACGGCAAACAGGTCCGTTGGGGCGAAGATATCCTGGGCGGATCGTTCATGGAACATCACGGGCGTTGGATGGCGGATTCAACCCGCGGCACCATTGTGCCGGAGCAGAAGGATCATCCCATCCTCACCGGGGTGACCGACATCTGGGGCACCTCGGATGTCTATCGGACCTACAGGAAGGGAACCGGTTTGCCCGCCGACTGCACCGCGCTGGTCTGGGGTCAACCGCTCATGGGCCGGAAGTACGACGACGCTCCCAATCCCGAACTGGAGCCCCTGCCCGTCGCCTGGTTCAAGCTCTGGGAGACTTCCCAGGGCAGGAAGGCCCGCGTCTTCCACACCACCATGGGCAGTGCCCAGGATTTTGAATCGGCCGGCCTGCGACGTCTCATCATCAATGCCGCCTATTGGGGCATGGGCATGGAGTCCGACATCAGCCCGACCCGCAGTGTGGACTTCGTCGGCAGCTACAAGCCGCTCGGGAGCGGTTTCGACTACCCGAAACTGGGCGTCGTTCCCAAGCCGGTCTCCGCTTACAGATAGACTTGAGTGGGTCTTTTCCCGGCTGCCGCTCGCTCCCTCCCGCTTCAGGGGTCGTCCTCGCCAACAGACGGCATTCCCAAGCCTTTCGGTCCGGCATAAACTGTCGCCATGGAATCCATGACCCCCACGCCGGCAGGCGATCCGCGTTACTTCGGCGAGGTCATCTACCTGTTCGCCTACGACATCGCTCATGAGATGGGCCGCCAACCCATCCCCCAACTCTTCAACATCCCGGTCGCCCAGTACTCCATCGACACCTCCCGCCGCAACCCGCGCCATCAACTCTTTCATCGACCCAGGATGGTCCGCCTCCCGGATCAGGAACGGATCGGACCCCATGGAGCAATCCGCGTGAGTCGCGAAATCAAGGTCCTTTCGGTCGGCGCCATCTCCATCCGGGTCCGTGTCCCGTTCGCGGTCCGGGCCCTCGAAGATCTGGTCGATTATCATGACCTCCAGTTTTCCAACGGCTCGCTCAGTGACGAGATCCGGGCGTTGGCCGAGGAGACCCGCCAGGAACTGGCCCCCTATGTCGTCCGTCCCGTTGAAAGGATCTCCGACGAGGAAGCCTACACCGTGTTCTGCATCCAGGGTCCCATCTCCACCGGGCATCCCTCACCCGACCAAAGATCCGTCCGTGCCGAAAGCTGGCTCGAAACCCATCGCCGATCCGTGGCCGCCGTCCTTACCCAGGAAACATCGTCGGAAACCCTGTCCCGCCAGGAAACACTCGAATCCACCTCCCGCCGACTCAGCTATTACGAAGACGATCTCGTCGTCGTGGACTGGGATGCAGCCCTGCTGGTGGATCATCCGGACGAATGGGAGGAGGTCCTCTATGTCCTCGAACTCGCCAATGTCCAACTCGCCGAACTCGAAGCCTATGATCGCATCCTGGATGGTTCCCTGGAACGGACCTATCGCGATCTCTCCGCCTCAGGCCGCGGACATTCCCAGTTGCGACGGGAACTCCGCGAACTCCGCATCGACCTCGCCCGGTTCAGCGATGAACTGTCCAACATCACCAAGTTCTTCGGCGACTGGCACCAGGCCCGGGTCTACGAGATGGCGGCCGCACGATTCCATCTCACCGACTGGCATCGGACGGTGAACGACAAGTTGCGCACCGTGGGGGAACTTCACGAGATGCTGAAGACCGACCTGTCCAACCGATGGATGATGATCCTCGAAGCCACCATCGTGCTGCTCTTCATCATCGACCTCGTCATCCTGCTCGGTGGCCCCGGACATTGAGTCCAGATGGACTCCACCTCCCACCCTGGTCACTGGAGGATCCACTGGGATTCCAGCCTCGCTGGATGCGGGATGAATCCCGCGCTCCCAGGGCGGATTCACCAGCGGAAGATCAACTGACGTTCCATTCCCTCCCTCAATCCGCTCACGCCCAATCCCAGCAATCTCAATGGCCGATGCACCAACTGGTGCTGCGCCAACAACCAGCAACCCAATCGATAGATGTCCCGCGCCTGATCCACCGGTTCCTCCACCGAGATCTGGCGCGTCAATGTGGTGAAATCCCCGTATCGCACCTTCACCTGAACCGTCTGGGCCGACAACCGCCGGCGATCCATCCGCCCCGCAATGTCGGCAGCCTGTTCCCGCAGGCATTCCCTCAACACCGCCCGATCATCCGTGTCCCGCCCAAAGGTGTTCTCGCTGCTGATGCTCCGGATCTCATCCCCCAACTCCAATGGACGGTCATCCTCCCCAAAGGCAAACCGCTTCAAGGTCGGCCCCCACGAACCCACCAACGCCCGCAGGTCGCCCGTGTGATCCTGAAGATCCCCCACCGTCGTCAGACCCGCCGACTGCAACGATTTCTCGGTCACTTCACCCACCCCGTGCAGGGCCCGCACCGCAAACGGACGCAGGAACTGCACCTTGTCCCGCTCCGGAATCAACGTCAGTCCCGCCGGCTTCTGGAAATCGCTCCCCATCTTCGCCAACAGCTTGTTCGACGCGATCCCGATGCTCGACGTCAGGCCGCGCGATTCCCGGATCCGCTGCTGCAGCTTCCGGGCAAGCGGCAGGCTTCGCAGCAATGCCTCATCCGCATCGCCCGGACCCGTCCCGCACTCCTCGGAAAAATCGAGGTACGCCTCGTCCACCGACACCTGCTGGATCACCGGACCCGCCTCGGCAACCAGTCGCATGATGGCTTCGGACTCCTCCCGATACCGATCCATGCGCGGTCGGAGGAAGACTCCCTGCGGACACAACTTGCCCGCCGTCCGACTCGGCATGGCCGATCGGACTCCGAATCGTCGCGCCTCATAACTGGCCGCACAGACCACTCCCCGCTGATCTGAGGGAGATCCCACGATCACCGGCAACCCCTTCAACTCGGGCCGGTCACGCTGTTCCACCGAGGCGTAGAACGCGTCCATGTCCAGATGGAGGATTACCCGATGCACTCCCCGAACCCTGCGACGAGTCGATGGCCGGCTCAAGCCGCCCCGTCAGTCGCTGCTCCCCTGGTCTTCCCGCATCCGCGCTGTGTCCGCAGAAACCTCCGGTTCCACGGCCCCGTCCGCGCCCGTCCCGCCCACCGGACCGACCCGGACCAGATGGAACACGGGCGCTTCGGCAGCGCGTGATGCCTCCAGATCCACCCCGAAAACCGCGCTCCAATCGTTCTTTTCCTCGGGATCCACCCACACCTGTTCCACCTGCCAATGCCGACGATCCTCGTCCTTCACGACGTGGGTATGGCGCCGGTTGCGGGCCTCGGGATCGAGCCGGAGCCGGCGGTGGTCGACATAGAACGCTTCCACCTGTCTCGCCAGGACCTCGGGTGTCCACGGCGTTGCCCCGGGACATTCCGGAACAGGCAGGGCGGCAATCGCCTCGTCGAAGGTGTCATTCGCCACCGCGCGCAGGAACAGGAAGACCCGGGTCCGGATGGCGGCGACAAAGGCCGCTTCGTCCCGGGTGATGTCCCGGGCTGCCGCCTCGGCACCGGGCGGACGCACCTCGGGTTGATCCTTGGCAGGCTGATAGGACGGATCCTTCAACCGTTCCCATTCCTCCAGCAGGCTGGAGTCGACCTGCTTCAACAACGTTCCAAGGTAATCCTCCAGTTCCTGGACGGTATCCGTCCGCGCCTCGGGCGGAACCGTCTGGCGCAGGACCTTCCAGACCCCCATCAGGTGGCGGAGCAAAAGGCCTTCCACCCGATGCAGTTCGTAAAGCTTCACGTAGTCGGAGAAGGACCGGTAATCCTCGAACATCTCCCGGGCGATGGACTTGGGCCGGATGTTCTCCTGGCCCACCCACGGATGTTTCTCCGCGAAGGCATTGAAGGTGTCGTAGACAAACTCCCGTTTCGGCTTGGGATACTCCAGCTTCTCCAACTCTTCCATGCGCTGGTCGTATTCCATGCCGCCCGCCTTCCACTCGGCGATCTTCTGGCCCTTCAACCGATCCAATTGCCGCCGCAGGATCATGTCGGGATCCTCCAGGATGGATTCCACCAGCGTGACCACATCCAGGGCATAGTCCGGCGCCTCGCGATCCAGCAGGCGCAGGGTATCGATGAGATACAGCG
>CAZDYB010000280.1:0-6190 GCA_964509045.1 uncultured Akkermansia sp. | reverse complement strand
TCCACCATCCGGGCTGCGCCCGCCGGAACCTCGACCAACACCTGCCAGTCTCCGACTTCCAGTTCCAACCTATACCGCAGGGTATAGGCCGCTCCGGACGCCGCCTCGAACCGCAGGGTCACCGGGTCACCCAACACCGCACTCAACAACGGCGCACCCGCTTCCCCCGGCAACACCTGCACCGTCACCGTGTCCGACACCGTGAACTCCCCATCAGCCGCCGAGAACCCCAATACATAAGTTCCAGCCACCCCGAACGTCGCCTCGGTCATCGGCGAACCCGGAGTCAGGAACGTCACGGGTCCCGGGCCTGACACCCGGCTCCATCCAAACGCCGGAACACCCGGCGGCTGCGGCAATCCGTCATCGGTGAAGGTCGCCCTCAACGTCGCCCGCGCCGGCAACGTCACCTCGCCCGCCACCCCGGCATCCACCGTCGGCGCCTGGTTCAACCCGATCACCACCGCATCCAACGCCAGGTCAAATCCAAGATCCGAACTGGTCGAGTTGGCCTGATGAATCTCCACCGCGATGACATTCTCTCCAGCCACCAACAAGGCCGGTGACACCGCCGCATCCACAGGCGTGGTCTCGTCGGCACCCCCGATCACCGTGTTCGCAAACGTGCTGAAGCCAATGATCCCTTCCGGCATCCCCACCCGCATCACCTCAACCCCGTTCAAGTACACCACCCCGCCGTCATCCCGGATCAACCGCGCCGTCAGACCCGAAATCACCCGCGGATCCACCACATTGAATCGGCCCCGGAAATACGCCGTGGGATTCCGATCCGATGCCAATCCCCCATTGATCGTCGTCACCTGGCTATCCCCATATCCCAGTCGCGCCCGTCCGCTGGACCACGTGGAATCGTTGAACCCCGGCTGTCGCCACGTCGTGCCCAGGTTCACGCGTTGATCGAAATAACGCCACACCGCCCCAAACGACATCAACGTCGTCTGCGTTCCCCCACGATCCACCGTCACCAATAGGTCGTCCGTCGTGGCCCGTTCGCCGTCCGACACCGTCATCCGAAGCCCGTATGCCCCCTGCCCCGGCAACTCGACAATCCCATTGCTCCGACCCGGACTCCGGAAAACCACCCCCGCCGGCCCGGACACCTGCTCCCAACTCACCGACAACACCCCCGGCACTTCCGGCAGTCCATCGTCGGTAGCCGATCCCGCCAGGTTCACCGCCAACGGAAATGCCTGCGCCGTCAGCGCCAGGTTCGGGCCCGCATCCACCCGCGGCGCACGATTCCCCTCGGCCGCCGATCCCGGGGAAGGTCCTCCCGTCGCCGCACGCCACGACGCCGGGTCATTCCCGTACTGCACCGGAACACGTCGCTCCAGGGATACCCCGCCCGATCCCACCCCGGCCGGCCACGGCGGGGTCAGGCTGAATCGGACCCGATCCATCGGGATGTAATCCACCTGCAACACCTCACCACCGCCCGGAGCCACCACGAGGCGCGGTCGATCCGGCCGACGCAACTCCAGCCGTTCACCCTCCCTTTGCAGACTGCCCGGCACCGGTCCGAACACGGGTATCGAAGCCGGAATCCCAAATCGCGCCCGGAACACCGATGCATCCGATTCCGTCACCAACGCGTAGCCATCCGGCGGAAGCACCACTCCCGGCGGGAACGAGAAATCCAGCCCACCCAGTTGCCAGGTGTTCTCCGGATGATCCGGATCAAACAGAGGCTGGGGTTCACCACTGATGTTGCGGAGTTCCACAAAGGACAACTCACCCGCACCCGGCGCCGGATGAATCTCCTGAAACACCACCGGCCCGATCGCCGGCCCCGGATTCACCCCACCCGGAGTCGGCACCACCGCCAACGCATACTCCACCGTCCCCACCGAATTCACATGACGGATGAAGGCCCCGTCATCCGGGCTCGCAGGGAACACCCCGCCATCCAGATACCCCGTCAATCGACCCTCGGAATCCGCACTGAACAGGAACACCTCGTCGCCCTGGGCAGAAAACCGAAAGGCATTGGTCCCCTGCGCCCCGGCACCAAACTGGTTCTCGCTCAAGACCAGATAGCCTCCCGGCGGAATCACCGTTCCCGAAGCTATCCGATACTTCGCCGGCCTCGACCCGTCATCCGTCAGGAACCAGCCCCCGATGGCCGCCGGCTCGTCGTTCGGATTATATAATTCCACCACGTCGACCTCGGGCAGATCCGTGTTGGCGATCACCTCATTCACCCACACCGACACGATCCCCGGCACCGGATCATCCCCCCACGGAGAGCCATGTACCGCCGAACTCGCCCGCCAGGAAGTACCGGCACTGGGCGCCGGATTGCGCACCGGATCCACCGGCACCAGCGAGAAGCCAAGCCCATCCGCCGCCGCTGGCCAGGGTGCGGACGTCCCATAAGTCACTTCCAACACCACGCTCCCATCCACTCCCAGCACCGCCAGGCGTTCACCCGAGTTCGACAACCGTCCCGTGAAGATCCCGTCCGGCGCACGTCCCCCGTAACGCTCCGCAAATGCCGCCTCGTTCTCCGCCAATACCCAAAACGCGCCCGGCTCAAGGATCGTCCCCAACGGAAACTCATACTCAATCCCATCGGTCACCCGCAGTCCGGACAGGTCCAACGATGCCGCCCCCGCATTCTTCAACTCCAGAAACTCATACTCGTCCCCATCCAGTTCACCCCCCGGCACCGGATCTCCCGGCGCATAATGGATCTCGGAAATCTGCAGACCGGAAAAGTCCTGTTCCACATGGAAAACGACGTCAGTCAACGCACTCCACTCATTGGTGCCCCCGCTCACCCGCTGCACCCGCGCCATCAATCGGACCGCATGGGAAATGGGCACCGGCGCACCATACACCGACACTCCCGGACGAATCGCCCCGCCCGCCACCCGGGGATCTGTCCCGTTCAAGGTATAAAGAATCGAACCATCCCCAGCGCCACTCATCGCAAGCGGGAATCCCGACGGCACCAGTCCCCCGTGGCGCCCCAACACCGGCGCTGACAGGCGCTGAAGCAGTCCCGCCGCCCGCAGTTGCAACAGATTGGTCGCCGTGCGACGCGGCAGGTAGCTGTTCAGGATGCCGTTCGCCGCAGGCAACCAATTGCCGTCCCGGGTCAACGGATTGGATGTCTTGCTGTCACCCCAACGCGCCGACTCCGCCACCACCGGCAGGTACAACTGGTTGGTCCGGGCCGCAAACCTGGCCCGCGTCGACTCCGGCGTGAGCACGCCCCCGTTGAAATAATGTCTCTGGACCCGGTCCGCGATGCGCAACCGGAACTCAGTGCTGCGCCACAGTTGCTGCCAGAGGTACTGCGGATTGGAATACACCACCGAATCGCTCCCCGCAGAAAACGGTCCCAGACGGTTCTCATTCAGGTTGAGCAGGGTGTGTTCGGCATCATGGGAGATGAACCGGAAACCACCATTGGCCCCGGTTCGATCCCTCAGCCCGTACCAGTTGTTGGGACGCGTGTTGCCCAGGAAGTTCGAGATCGGCGCATCCAGGTTCCCACCGAACACAATCACCAGCATGTAATCAATCAGGTTCTCGATATCGAGCAGGTTCTCCAGGCCCGGGTTCAACGCCCCGTCCGGATCCCGTCCCTGCACCCGCCAGAACCGTTCATCCGCATTGGCCAGGGTGATGCCCCGGCACAGGTTATAGAGCCGGGTCCAGGCCTGGAGATTGCCGTCCGTCGCGTTGATCGTATAGGGACCCGCCTCCACCTTCACCACGTCATAGTTTTCGGCCACCCCGCCGAAATAAGCCTCGCCAAAGTTTGCCTCCGGCCGTTCGCAACTGTTGAAGATCCCCCAATACACCCCGTTGATATAGAGATGATAGTAATTGCCGCGTTCCCCCGGATGTCCCATCGCAATCTGTGTATCCCGCGAGAATACGTCCCGGATGAACACCCCGTTGGCTCCGTTGCCCGGATCAAAGCTCCACGAATAGTTCTGGAAGGTCCTCAGATCCAGCGCGTCAAATTCCTCCACGCCCCCCTCATGCAGCGGGTAGCGCAACTTGGATTCCCCATATTCCTCCCGGAAAAAGAAGCGGAAGGCATGCTTCGGGTTCCCCGTGCTCCGACTGAACCCGCCCCGGATCCGGATCCCACAATTGATCTGGAACCCTTCCGTCCCGTCCGGATGCAGCAACTCCAGGGAACACGGCCGTTCCCAGGCACGCCCGTCCTGGCCCGGATTCGAATAGATCCCCGTTTGCCCATGAAAGAGATTCGACAGGGTGGTCACCACCGAGAAGGCCGGCAACGCCTTCAATGCCGGCACGATCTGATCCCGGTACGTCGCCGAATCCACGACACGCGGATCCATGCCATAGTCATGGTCCTGCGACTGACTCCCCGGTGCCGGCCACTCAGGCCAGGGCACCTGTCCGCTGGGTTGTTGCCGGATCACGTCCCCCAGAAACAAATAGGTCTGGGTGTCCACATCCGATGGCTGCAATCCGTCCTTGAAGGCCGCCGCACGGATCACCGTGGACCGGTCGATCCGGATCGGTCCCACATAGGTCAGGCCCAACGTCAGGGTCGGAATCGCACCGTTGGTCGTGTACCGGATCACCGCATCCGGTGTCGCACAGGTGATCTGCAGGTCGAAAGGTTGCTCATACAGGCCGCGATCCCGGTTGAACTTCGTGTCCGCCACGAAATCCCCAACCCCACCCACATTGGCCGCGTTCGGAGAGGGCGGATCGAAAAAGTACAACTGGCCTGCGCGCACCCCATAGGAAATGTCCACCCGCTGCGACGGATAGGCCGGGGAAAACTCCGACACCGCCACCTCCTGCTCCGGTGCAAACAATCCCAGGTACTCGCCACCCACCGACAGGCTGAAACTCGTGTGCAGGGCCACCGCCGCATTGGTCCGGTCCTTTCCGGATGCAAACACCACCCGATATCCCCCGGCGGGAATGGTCACCGACGGAAATACCCACTTCCGCGGCAATGCCGCATTGTCGGTCAGGGACCACCCCAGCAGGTTCACCGCCGTTGTCCCGGGATTGTGCAACTCGATCCAGTCGGGACGATCCCCATCGCTGTCGAGCAGTCCCCGGCCGTTGCTGGCCAGGAATTCCGAAATGACCACCTGTCCATGACCGGTGAATGCCCACATTCCCCAGCACAGCAGGGATCCCAGAAAATGACGGAAGCGCTTCATGCCGATGACCATTGGATACCCATCTGCTAGCACGCACCGCGCCGTGCAACAGGTCATTTCATAAATGCGGGATCACGCCCCGGTACCGCTCCAGCAACCGGTTGTTCTCCAACTCCCCACCCCCATTGCTGCTCCGATAGATCTCCGGCACCCAACCCGCCGCCATCGCACGCGCCGCACCTTCCGTCATCACCGACTGCAACAATGCAGCCCCCACCGCTGTCGAAGTCGCCCCGGTCCGCAGTCCGTCCCCCAATCCCACCACCGCATCCCCTTCCACACCCGCGTTGTCCAACACCACATCCGCCACCTCCATCAATCGTCGCCCACTGTCATGCCTCGACGGATGCGCCCCGCTGTGGGCCACCGACGTCACCGCAATCACCGCCGCTCCCCGCGCCCTTCCTTCCAGCGCGAATTCAACCGGCACCGCGTTCCGCCCGGAGTTCGAAATCACAAAGAGCACATCCCGCCCGCCCACCCCGTAACGGTCCAACAAACGTCCCGCACGGCCCTCCTCCCGTTCCAATGCCGTGGAAGTGCTCGCCGACCGATGCAGCATCAGATCCTCGTCGAGGATCGGCACCGCACGCACCAGTCCACCCGCCCGATAGAACATCTCCAACGCCAGCAAATGGGAGTGGCCGGTGCCAGCAAAGTAGATCCAGTGCCCGTTCCGCAACGCCGTTGCCACGAGGTCCGAAGCCTTCTCCAACGCCGGACGCTGCTCATCAAAGGCCCGCCCCAACTGGTCCATCAAGGCCGTCCGATACTGTTCCAGATGCTGCATCGGCCCATCCAAGCCCAACCCATCCCCGACCGCGAGGCTGTAACACGGAGGGGAACGCAGCAGGCACTGGCTGGCGTTCCTGCGGGATGGGGAAAGGTTGGGGCGTTGGTCCGGTGGCACCGTTGTTTCGATCTTCGACCCCGTATTGGCTAACAACGCCAACGGCGTTTCGGCAATGAGCCCGGGGTTGGGCCGAGGAACGAGGACC
>CAZDYB010000279.1:0-6198 GCA_964509045.1 uncultured Akkermansia sp. | reverse complement strand
TGGCGATCTCCTCCTCGAGATGTCCGTTCACCGACAACAGGTCCAGGCGACCGTCCAGATCGTAGTCGAAGAAGAATACCCCGAACTTCAACGGATCCCGGCTCACTCCGCCGATCCCCCAGGAAATGGCTTCGTCGGTGTACTGCGGCAGGTCCGGGGAGGAAACCTTCGACTCCACATAAAGCGCGGTCATCTCGTTCGCGAAATTGCCAATCGCCAATCCCAGGCGTCCCTCGGATGTGAACCAGGCCGCGTCCACGCCCATTGCGCCGCGCGGGTTCCCATAACTGTCGAAGGCCACACCGGATTCCGCCCCGGCCTCACGAAACGTTCCGTTGCGCTGATTGATGAACAGGAAGTTCTGCACCGTGTCGTTCGCCGCCAACAGATCCGGCCAGCCGTCCCGGTTCACATCCACCGCCATCAAACCCAGCGTCTTCGCCGCCGGCATGCCCGTCGCCGGATTCTTCACCCGCACCCCCGCTGACTCCGACACCTCGGTGAACCGTCCATTGCCCTCGTTCCTGTACAGGCGCGGCATCGATCCCTGGAAATTCATCGGCGGTCCATAGGCCCGGTTCACCCCGTCGATCTTGTATCCCACCCGCGCATCCTCCTCCCGCGACCACTTCACATAGTTCGCCACGAACAGGTCCAGGTCGCCGTCCCGATCCATGTCGAACCAGACCGCCGCCGAACTCCAATCCGTCGGTTCACCCCCGACCCCCGCCGTCGACGTCCCTTCCTCAAACCGCAACCCGCCCCGGTTCAGATACAATCGTGCCCCTCCCACCCCCGTGATCAACAGGTCCGGTCGCCCATCCCCATCGGCATCACCCACCGCCACACCCATCCCATGGAACGGCGACTCCAACCCGCTGCCGGCAGTGGCATCCGTGAACCGGACCGCGTCATTGGCCGACTCATTCCGATACAGCACCACTCCGGGCGGCGCTTCCCCTGCACCCGCCGGCTTGGCCCAGGGCCAGTGGGATCCATTCACAAAAACCAGGTCCGGATCACCGTCCCCGTCCAGATCCGCCAGACCCACACCCCCGCCCATCGTCTCCGGCAACAGCTTCTCACCCGTCGCACCCGTCTCATGCCGGAACTGGATTCCGGCCGCCGCAGTCACATCGGTGAACTGCATCCGCGGAACCTCCGCCGCCGCCCGATTCGTCACCGTCTGCGGAGCCGACAACGGGGTGACCTGCACCGCCCGCTGCACCTTCTGGTTCCGCACAAACCACCACGCGCCCCCGCCCAGCAGCAGGACGGAAACCAACACGATTCCCGACCAGGCCGCCGCCCGGCCAATCACCGAGTCATCGACCACCTCAAACTCTTCAGGATCTTCGGGCCGTTGCGGCGGATTGGGGCTGGAGCTCACGGATGGGAATGGGGATCAGGGTTGAAGGGATGGGTTGGATGCCGATGCATTGCCGCGCGGCGCAGGAGGCAATCCGAAGGCGCCCGGGCGTTGGAGATCGTAGAGGACCGTCGCCTGGGCAGCGCGATCCGCCGCCGGATCATTGCGACGCGCAATCGAGACGGCGCGGTCCCGGGCGTTGTCATCGGGCCGATACCGTTCATGGAGCCGCCGATGATGCGCCGCCTTCTCGCGATCGCCGAGCTGGGCATGGATGAGGGCCAGGTTGTAGTGGGCGGTGACGTTCTCGGAATCAACGGCAAGGGTTGCGTTGAACCGGCGGACAGCCTCGTTGAGGAACCCGCGTTGCCGCTCGGGATCGGACCGTTCCATCTTGGCGCGCTCGAACAGGGTCTGTCCCAGTTCATTGATGACCTCGTAATCGCGGCTGAAATTGAATCCGCGCTTCTCCAGCTCGGGATAACGGTCTTCAAGGATGCTGGTGAACTCGCGGATGGCCTCGTCGAGAACCCCGTTCTGCTTGTTCACCAGGCCGTTCAACCAGGCGATCGTCCAGCGGTTGCCCGCCGGATTGAACCGGTTCGTGTCATTGGCCCGTTGCAATGCACCCACCGCATCCGTCAGGCGTCCCTCCTTGAAATGCACCCGGGCCAGGTTCAACGGCCCGTCGGCCCGCCCGAGCTTCTCCACCTCGCGGAACGCCGCCGCCGCCTGGATCAACTCACCCTTCTCGCTGCCCCGATCCCCCTTCAGGAACAGGCCGATCCCGTAGTCGTTCCAGCGTTGCCACAGCGGGATCGCCGACGGCGCGTTCGTCGCCGACGCACCGCCCGTCACCGGAAGCAGGATGCTGTCCGACGCCATCACCGTGATCGGCAAGGGATTGGTCAGGACGAAGGGCGCACCCCGACTGTAATTCGTCCCGCCGAAGACATAGTTGTAATAGATGGTGTCGAACTTCCGGTAGTTGACCTGCGCCTGCACCCGCAATGGTCCCCTCGCTTCCGCCGGCACCGTGAACCGGTAATGCAACACCGCCGCTGCTCCCGGCGGAATCTGGTTGTTGTACAACGGCACGAAGATGTCCTGCGCATTCCGGTGATCAATCCGGTATCCGTCCCGGTCCAGCATGTAGACATTCAGGAAATGGGACCATGGATCCACCTCCTCATGCGGCCCACGCCCACCGCTCCGCCCAACCACCCGCCCGTCCGCATCCGTCACCGTCACGTCCGCCCACAGCTCGTTGGAATCCACCGTCCCCTGCGTCAACGGATGCCCCAGCTTCACCGTGCGCACCACCGTCTCCAGCAGATAGCTCCGGCCCGGTTCCACCTCCGGGGTCGTCGGTCGGATCGGCGCTAGCAGGCGACCATCAATCCCGCCGTCCTCCTTCAACCCGAACAGGTCGATCCGGATCGAGTCCTTCATGAACTCCTGATGGCGTCGGATGACCTCCGCACGGTCTTCGGGCGCCTCGTCACGCACCGCCGCCATGCCGGTGTTGGCCGAAGGAAACAGGTGATCGTGAACCGCCCGGTACTGGTTGGTGCCGTATTGGCGGGCGGCGAAGTCCTCCGACTTCTGCAAGGGCATGTGACATTCCGCGCAGTTCAACCGGGCGGTGTCGGGATAATAGAACGCCCGCGCATTCACCCCGGAGACTCCGCTGAGGAGATAGGTGTCGTAATGGTTCTGGCCGCGGAGGAATTCCTTGTAGTTGTTGACCTCATACGGGATGCCGACCTTGTGGCAGACCGAACAGAACTCGGCCGTCTTGTGAAACGGCTTGAGGAAGGTCTGCTTGTGGAACTCCGGCTTCCCCTTCACCAACTGTTTGTTCACCCAGAACCCCAGGCTGTTGGTCGGTGACGACACAAACGGGTAGTGGATCGGCTCCTCGATCGTGTAGTTGCCGTTGCCCACCATCCCCGACTCCGCACCGTGCAACGAGGTGATCGAATGACACGCCACACAGGTGATCCCAGCCTGCGACGTCGGATGGTTCTTCATGTCGAAGTCCGGATCATCAAACGCCCCGCTGAAGAAAGGGGCCGGATCGTGGCAACCCGCACACCAGCGCGACATCTGCACCGACCCATCCCGCTCCATCGCCAACTCCCGCGTCTGCTGGATCGTGAAAAGATAAAACGGATTGTTGAACGAGCTGAATCGGTGCGCCGAATGCACCCAGCTGTTGTAGGCGTCCGGATGGCATTCCAGGCAGTACTGGTTGTTCATCAACCGATCCGCCGGAATGAACTTGCCGTTCGCCGTCCGCGAGGCGCTCGGATGGAAATACTTCTCACCCTCCACCGGCCCACGCACGTTCCACACACGGGGATCGTGCCGGTGCAACCCCACCATGACCGCCACCGTGGCCGCCACCGCACCCGCCCATCCAATCCCCACCTTCCACCGCAAACGCGGCCCTGCCAGCCGATGCAGGATGTACAACCACACGCACAGCAACGGCGCCACCACATGCGCCCAATAGGCCACCCCACGACCCTCGCGCGACTTCACCGCCAACACCTCCAGACCGTCGAACCGGACCAGCACCACGCCCGACACCAGCACCACCAGGCTCATCGCAAACAGGATGTACCCCACCCACACCGCCTTGCGGTTGGGACGGTTCCAGGTGTTCCGGATGTGCTGGATGTTGAACGCCAGGAACGGGACGACGAAAAGCAGTCCCAACACCAGGTGGGCGAGGAACTGGATCTGGTAAAAGTAGTTCTGGTAACTGACCCCCGAACCCCGTTGCAGCCAGTCCATCGTCGTGATGGTCAGCAGGTACGCCGAGTTCGCACCCAGCAACGCCAGCAATCCCCACACCACGTTCAATACCCAACGCAGCCGCGGTCCCACCGCACGGACATACCGGCGCTTCACAGCACCCGGTGCCCCGGCATTCCCACCCGGTTCCATCTCGGTTCCCATGCGAAACCCGATTTCCTAGCCCCTCATCCCCTCCTTAGAAGTTCCCCGGGGCGAATCGCCCGAATTCAGGGGTGAAGAGCTCTCCTCCCGGAAACCGTCCCCCCTCCCAACCGCACCCAACCACCCACACCCGCAATCCACCCCAACATCCCGCCCAGCCATGAGTTCATTCTGTCCCCCACGACGGACGAACCGATATCCTGTGACCATGGATCTGTTCAGCCCCCTCCAACTCGGTGCCCTCACCCTCCCCAATCGCATCCTCATGGCTCCCCTCACCCGGTGCCGTGCCGATGCCGATCATGTGCCCACCCCGTTGATGACCGAATACTACGTCCAACGCGCCAGTGCCGGCCTGATCATCGCCGAAGCCACCATGGCCATGGAGGGCAACTCCGCCTTCTGGCGCGAACCCGGAATCTATTCCCCCGCCCAGGTCGTCGCCTGGCGCAGTGTCACCGACGCCGTCCATGCCGCCGGTGGTCGCATCTTCCTCCAGATCTGGCACGGCGGACGGGCCTGCCATCCCCTGCTCAACAACGGCGTCCGTCCCGTCGCCCCCAGCCCGATTGCCATCGTCGGCGATGAAGTCCACACCCCCGAAGGCAAGAAGCCCTACGTCATCCCCCGCGAACTGGGCGATGCAGAAATCCCACGCATCGTCGCCGGATTCCATCGGGCCGCCCTCAACGCCCTCGCCGCCGGGTTCGACGGAGTCGAGGTCCATGGCGCCAATGGCTATCTCCTTGATGAGTTCCTGCGCGACGGCGCCAACCAACGAACCGGCCCTTACGGTGGCCCAATCGAAAACCGCGCCCGTCTGCTCCTCGAGGTGCTCGATGCCACCATCCGGGTCTGGGGTGCCGACCGCGTCGGCCTCCGCATCTCCCCCCTCAACAGCTACAACAGCATGATCGACAGCGATCCCATCGGGCTCACCACCTGGCTGGCTAACCGCCTCAATGACCTCGCCCCCGCCTACCTCCACCTCATGCGCGGCGACTTCTTCCAGCAACAGACCGGCGATGTCCTCACCCCCGCCCGTTCCGGTTTCAAGGGACCCCTCATCGGCAACATGGGCTACTCCCGCGACGAGGCCACCCAGGCCATCCAGTCGAACCAGCTCGACGCCGTCGCTTTCGGTGTTCCGTTCCTCGCAAATCCCGATCTGCCCGCACGGTTCGCCTCCAACGCACCACTCAACCCGCCGCGTCCAAACCTGTTCTATACCCAGGATGCCGAAGGCTATACCGACTACCCTCCGCTGCCGGCCGCCTGATCCCGGCTTCCAGCTCCCGCCATGCCTGCACGCCCCATCCTTCTGCTCCACGCCCATCCGGCCCCGCTGAAGTCCCGGGCCAATCGCGCGTTGTTGGCCGCCGCCGAATCCGTGCCGGATGTCACCATCCGGTCCCTCTACGAGATCTACCCGGACTTCCTCATCGACGTCCCGGTCGAACAACGCCTGCTGGAAGCACACCCGGTCATCGTCCTCCAACATCCGCTCTACTGGTACAGCGCCCCGGCCCTCGTGAAGGAATGGCTCGACCTGGTCCTGCAATACGGCTGGGCCTACGGCCCCGGCGGTACCGCTCTCCATGGCAAGATCCTCCTCCAGGCCGTCACCTGCGGCGGCCCCGCCGGGGCCTACCAGCCGTCCGGTCGCAACCACCATCGGGTCCGTGACTTCCTCCTCCCCTTCGAACAGGGCGCCCGACTCTGCGGGATGATCTACCCCGCACCCTTCGTGGTCCACGGTGCCGGCTCCCTCCAGGAACCCGAAGTTCTCTTGCAGTACTCCCGGGACTATGTCGCCGTCCTCCGCGGTCTCCGTGACGGATCCCTCGACCCCACCGCCACCC
>CAZDYB010000278.1:0-6257 GCA_964509045.1 uncultured Akkermansia sp. | reverse complement strand
GTACGAGTCCGATGGCCCGATCCGTTTCCCTCACACGATCTTCAACCGGAAGTTTGTCCTTGCGATCCCGTTGATGCCGGGGAGAGTGAACCATCATGAAGAAAGTTCTCGCGCTCCTCGTTTCCCTCGTTGTTTCCGCCTCCGTCTTCGCCGGGGAATTCCCCGACATCAGCGTCAAGGAAGTCAAGTCCCTGGTCGCC
The DNA here is from genome assembly GCA_964509045.1 of uncultured Akkermansia sp. Lineage (GTDB taxonomy): Bacteria > Verrucomicrobiota > Verrucomicrobiia > Limisphaerales > UBA9464 > UBA6176. The sequence continues at coordinate 6,057 of CAZDYB010000278.1, read as the reverse complement.
GCCAAGAAGGCCGTCCTGATCGATGTCAACGGCTCCGAATCCTACGCCAAGGGTCACATCCCGGGCGCCCTCAACTTCGAAACCGTGGGCAAGGATCTCGCCAAGGCCCTGCCCGAGGACAAGAACACCCTCATCGTCGCCTACTGCGGCGGACCCCGCTGCAAGGCTTACAAGGCCGCCGCCGAAGCCGCCGAGAAGCTGGGCTACAAGAATGTGAAGCACATGTCCGCCGGCATCTCCGGTTGGACCGGTGCCGGTGAGAAGACGGCCGCCGCCAAGCTGTAACGATCCAACCGGATCGTTCGATCACTCCGCAAAGAGGTCCGGGAGCGTCCTTCGCAGGATCTCCCGGATCTTTTGTTTCTCCAACTCTCCCAGATGACGGAACCCTGCCGCGCCTTCCCCGGCCTTCAGCGCCTCCTTCATCCCCTTCACCACCCGATCCCGGATCTCCGGATCCAGCCCCGCGAACTGCGGGGTATGGACCAGGTAACTGCACCGATACCGGAACAGCCGGGTCCCCAGTTCGAAATCCTTCAGCGCCGCCCCGTCCACCGCCCGACGATTCGCCGCAAACGCCTTCCGAAACCCGGCGTCGCCTTCCAGCCCATCCACAGGCAACGGCGCCTCATCCGCAAACAGGATGTAGCGCACCAACTCCGCCGCCTCCGCATCCAGAACCCGCTTCGCCTCCGTTCCCAACCCGTCCGGCGCCTCGTGACGCAGGGCCCGCGCCCGGTACTGCGCCCGGACCAGGCGGTTCACGAAACCGACCTGATGTTCATGCACCAGATGCGCCAGCAGATCGCTCGTCGCAACCGGATACCGACTCCACCGGAACCGTTCACCCGGCGGCAATGGGGTCCAGCTGAGTTCGCCCTGGAACAACTTCCCCATGCGATTCCCCAGGTGCCCGTCGAATCCTCCCGCACCCGTCACGTGCCATCCCCCCAACCGTTCCGCCAACGGCACCCCGTGTCCCGTCATCTCCCTTCGGAAGGCGTCCAGGCTTCCCCCGCCCGGACCCGGCGCCACCGACTTCACCGTCAGGCCGGGCACATGGAACGTGTCCTCGTTGGCATGACAGTTCATGCAACGCCGCGCCCGCTCCACCCGCACCGGTGCGTCACCCCGCGGGATGTCGAAGATGTAGAAGACCGCACCCAGCTCCGCGTCGATGGTCGCCACCTCGATCTTCCCGCCCGGCACATAACCCAGGTAGAGATCGTCGCTGAAATAGAGCGCCCTTGGATTGGAGGGATTGATGAGGCTGAGTTGCAGACTGGTGTTGGAAAACACCACCAACTGCGACTCCGCAGGAATCCCCAGCGCCATCAGCAGGCTTCTGAGGAACGCCGCCTCACCCGTCCGATCCAACCGCATCCGTTCCGTCCCCAGATCCCCGATCCGTCGTGTGAAGGCATCCGACGGCTCGCGTTGGAAATAGCGGTGTGGCTCCGCCTCGATGTCCGGCTGGAACGGCATCTCCACCGCCATGGCCGTCCATCCACCCAGCATCAGTCCCATCCATCGATGTCGCAGATCCCTCACGCGTCCGGGCATCATGAACCCATTCCCGGAAACGTCACCCCCGGACCCCAACCGATCCCCCTCTCCTTGAGATGTCCAATCGAGGGCTCCCGACTCATCCTGCGCCCATCCATGAAATCTGCACGAAGGTCCCGTGACTGCTACCGGATCGCCGTCACCGGCGGTCCAGGGGGCGGGAAGACAACAGCCGCCGACCTCTTCCGACGCGAGATCGGTGATGGGGTCGTGATTGTTCCCGAGGCGGCAACGATCCTGTTCCAGGGTGGATTCCCACGGTCCCGGGAACCCCATGCGCTTCGCACGGCCCAGACCTGCATCTTCCATGTCCAAAGAAAGCTCGAGGATGTCCAGGCCGCCCTGTTCCCGGGACGCACCCTCCTCTGTGATCGCGGCACGGTGGATGGCGCAGCCTATTGGCCCGGCGAACCCCATCACTATTTCAAGGCCGTGGACACCTCCCTCGAGGCGGAACTGACCCGATACGACGCCGTCATCTTCTTCGAGACGGCTGCCGTCGGAGGTTCGTCCATCGAGGGCGGCAACCCGGTCCGCAACGAGTCCCTCGAAGAGGCCGTTGCCATCGATCTCCGACTCCGTGCCCTCTGGTCCCAGCACCCCCGTTTCGTCTTCGTCCCGAACAATCCCTCCTTCTTCAAGAAGATCAGCTTCGGTCTCGCCGCCCTCGAAAGCCTCGTCGCCCAACTCGCCCACAAACCTCGGTCGCGCAGGGGTCCGCGGCGAAACCCCAGTTCCTGACGACGCACGACACCCGTGCAGGACCGGCCCGGGTCGGTCACTCCCCGAACACCAACCAGCCGAATCGTTCCGGGGTGTGGAAGCTCCCGGACAGAACCGGGTTGGAGGCGAGGAAGGCCCGGTTCGCCCGATCGATCCGATAAAGGTTGGCGCGCCAACGGGTGCCGGGCTCCGGACGTTGATCCGCCAACGACTCCAACGGAATCCGTGTCTCACAGACCCACACCCGGCGTGTCGCATCCACGCGCACCTGCCATTCCATCCGACTGCTCCACTTGAAATCGAACTCGGGCCTGCGGATCCGCAGATCCAATGCCTCGTTGTTCGGCGCCCATTCATACTCGGTATAATGCGTCAGGCGACCCGGGTCCGGTGCACAGAAAAACTCCACCACATCGCGATCCCACAACGCCTCCGATTTCGCAATCCGTTCACCCGGCTGCGCCGGGCCATAATCCGTGAGCGCGGTATAGGGACATTCAAAGGACAGATACAGGAACCGCTCCGACCACAGCGCCCGACAGGTCGTGCTCAATTCCGGCCGCACCACGCCGTCGCCCGCTTGTTGCTCCAGCGGAAATGCGGTCGCCCCTCCCCATTCCACCTCATCCAGATGTCCGTCCGGAACCCAGTCCCGGGCGATGCGTCGGGCATGAATCGTGGTGGGCGGAAGGGATCGCACCAGCAACCGGCGCGCGTTGTCGAAGTAGATCTTCCTGAGCACCGCCGGCGACAACCCGATCGAGCGGATGGTCCAGTCGCCCTGGATCGGTGTCATGTGCGGCCAGTCCCGGTCCAGGGTCTCCAGCCAACGCCATTCCTTCCGGAAAAACTGGGCGGAATCGTCGTCGGTCGGTCGTTCACCGTCCCCGGACGAACCCAGGATCAGGCGGTCGTACACCTGGAAGTCCGTGGCGAAGAAGATCCGATCCTGATGCCGGGTGAACAGCACCCGAAGCTTGTCCGGATCATGACGGCCCAACTCGGGAATGCGCGCCGCCAGATCGGCGTTCATGTTGGGATGTTCGCTGAGCTTGCGATCCACCCAGTCCACATCCTCGGCGTTGTTGGCGAAGTGGACGCCGACAAAGGTCGTGGACCGATGCCGCGCGATCACCCGGTCCAGGGCTTCCAACAGCTTCTCGCGACCCGGAAATTGTTCGGGATCACCAAACCACCAGTTCCGATGATCCTTGAGCTCCTTCCAACGTTCGTTGTTGGGATCGTATCCGAGCCAGAACGCCCGGGGATCCGCCACATGGATGCTCACCGGCAACCCCAGTTCGCCACAACGACGCCACACCGGATCGAGCCTGGGATCATCAATGCGGATCAGTTCCCCGCGACCATCGCGCAGGAACAGGCCGAGCCTCTTGTATTCCTTGAGACCGGCGGCACCAAGCTCATGCGCACGCTCAACCTGACGGACTGCGCGTTCGGAAAAATCGGGGTCATCCCAACCCGCGTAATCGAGGTTGAAATAGAGAAGGAACCGATCCGGAGCGATCCGGTTGCCCAACGCCTGGATCCGCTCAAATGCCGATGGCTGCCCGTCCTTCGAGGTGACCGTCCCACCACTCAGGTTGACCGCCACGCCTACCCCGACCCGATCCATGATCCGCACCGCGCGCCGGAGGTGTTCCTCGGTCCCGTTGACATGCTGATGGAGATCAATGATCCGATGCGCCGCACGCCAGGAATCCCCGGGCCAGGGCGGAGGCGATTCCGTCGCGACCTCGGCCGCGTGCAGGGAAGGCACCCCGAGACAGAGTGCGGCCGCGAACAACGCCCGGAGATCGGCGAAGAGGGACATGGCCGGATGAAACGGCGACCCGTCACGCTTGGCGAGATTGGAGTCGCGTCACTTCAACTGCCGACGGCATGGGATGTATGGGTCCAGACGAGCCGAACCGACGGGACGCAGGATCACAGCCCGGGGCTGAAAGCCGGGGCGTGAGCGACGAGCCTGTCCGCAGTGATCTGCAAGGAGTGAACAACGAAGGATCTCAGCCAAGGAACCGTCGTCCGAAGGGTTCCTGCGCAGGACCAGCACCCCTTGGAGTTTTCGGACGGCCTCTCAGGCAATCGGGCTCATCTGGCCAGCCGGGATTGGAGTCCTCGCAGGTGGCGGCGTCATACCCGTCGTAGGGCTCATAGGCAGGGAATCCGCAGACCGGGCACATGGTTTTGTTCTCCTGCCTACGCTCAGCTCAGCGACGCGCCGCCAAGCGTGCCTAGAATGGCGTCGGTTCGCAATCGGCGCGTTCACTGGAGCAGCCGCGTTGTTAGGGCTTCTCCTTAGCTTCACCGCCATCATTGATCTTCAGTCCGCAACCCGGACAGCACTTCCAGTTAAGCCACTCATTCACGCTTTCCCCTATTCCCCAACAAAAGCTGCATCGCGGACACTTGGGGGTGGGCGTGTCAATCGATACCAGCCAGATAACCATCCCCAGCATTGAACCTATCCCTCCTGCTGCGAAGGAGGGACCCAATTCTCTCAAGCCAAACCATGCGGCAACACCAACTACGAGCCCCACGAGAGCGATCGCCAAAAGCCAACGGACATCCCGCCTGTTCATTTCGATGATGAGCTGCTTCATTCGGGCAATCTCTGCCGCGAATCTCGGATCCATGTCTTGTGGTGTCATGTATGCCCTAAAGTGCGACGTGAGCGACCGCCGCCGCTACAGCCAGGAACGGTGGAGAGGGCACGAGGCACTCTCAATTTGCTGCCCAGCCTTGAGCGGAGAGGGGAGGCGGCGGCTCGCCCGACCGATTCTGTTCGGCACCTTGTCTACCATGTCCATGTTAGTTTATATACGTCCTTCACCTGCGGGTGATCTACTGTCCAAACCAAACTTCGGCATCCGGAGTCCGAAACTACAAGTGGTTGTGTGGCCGCAAGGCTCTCGTGCGAAGTCTCTCGATGCAGTCCCCGAAAATCTAGAAATGGCCGATCCTTCGGGAAGTTCACACGAAGTGTGAACTGTGATGTCGGAATGACGATCCTGATCGACCAGTACTCAGGATTATCAACAAATGTGTCAATGAGACGGTGTCGGAGGGTCTGAACAATGGAGTCCCCTCGATTCAATATGCAGCCAAAGCTTCGGCGAAGGAAGAGATCACCTCCCTCCTTTCGCACACTCTCCAGACCGCCCGGTGAAACCTCAAAATCAACAGCAGAGCCATCGGCACTCATGTGCTCGGTGTAGCCGTCCACCCCGTCCCTCATAGCAACAAAGGTCGACTTTCTAATATGCTTAGCCTCCTTGCCGGCAACATCAATCAGGTCGATAGTAACAAGATTGCTCGAGAGGTGCAATTCAAATGGGCTACTGAGCGGTGCTCGGCTGTTATACAAATCAACCTGAGTCTGCAGCTGATCCACACTGCCTGCTCGGGGCGGGCCACGACGTCGGAGTCCAGCGTTGATTGCACGCAAGAGTGCAGCAACGCCGCCTGGTTCGAAACAATCAACAATATGCCACTTCCGAAGGGCGGGAGGCACGGCGCAATCGTCGAGGCGAATGGGCAGAATGAACACCTCCCCGGCGGGTACCCGGTCTGCCTCTTCTAATGCCATTCGCATCTCGCTATGGAAAAACCCCCTGCGATCCACTGAGTGAGTTGACAAGCATGAAATAAAGAGTCGTGAATGCTTGATGGCTTCGGCTATCTCCCTGCGCCAATCCTGACCCCCGATCAGTTCAGACTTGTCATACCAGGCTGAAATGTCGTTCTCGG
>CAZDYB010000277.1:0-6291 GCA_964509045.1 uncultured Akkermansia sp. | reverse complement strand
CGGGGACAGGCTCAACGGCTGGGGACAGGCTCAACGACCGGGGACAGGCTCAACGACCGGGGACAGGCTCAACGGCTGGGGACAGGCTCAACGACCGGGGACAGGCTCAACGGCTGGGGACAGGCTCCTTCCCGACTCCTTCCATCCGCTCGGACCCGTCTCCCCAGAGCGTGTCATCCCTCACCCACGGGCCTTCTCCTCCGACGGCAGCCTTGCCGTCCGACCCGGCCCCGCCCTACAACCCGGCCTTGCCAATGCTGGCCTATCTCCTCACCGCCCTCGGCGCCTACCTGCTCGGGTCCATCCCCACCGGGTTCCTCGTCGCACGCGCCCGCGGCATCGACATCCGCGCCACCGGCTCCGGCAACATCGGCGCCACCAATGTCTTCCGGATCCTCGGCAAGGGCCCCGGAATCCTGGTCCTGCTCGCCGATGCCGCCAAGGGTGCCCTCGCCGTCCTGTGTCTTCCCCCGGGGACCGCCCCGCAGGGCGCCGACCCGGTTCCACTCGCCATCGTCGCCGCCCTCGGCGCCGTGCTGGGCCACAACTTCACCTGCTGGCTCCGATTCAAGGGTGGGAAAGGCATCGCCACCTCCGCCGGCGTCCTCGCCGCCCTCGTTCCCTGGCCCTTCCTCATCATCCTCTCCACCTTTCTCGTCACCCTCCTCGCCACCCGATTCGTCTCCCTCGCCAGCATCTTCGCCGCCGCAGTCCTTCCCTTCGCCGTCGCCTTCGTCCCCCCGGGTGACCGCCGCCTCATCGCCCTCACCGCCGTGCTCGGTGGACTCGCCATCGTCCGACACATCCCCAACATCCGACGCCTCCTCAACGGCACCGAGAATCGCATCGGTTCACGCCCCACCCCACCTTCGCCAACATGAACTCCATGAATGTGACCGTCCTCGGCGCCGGCGCCTGGGGCACCGCCCTCGCCCTGCTCCTCGACCAGAACCGCCACCGGGTCCGACTCTGGGGCCACGACCCGGAACGCCTGGCCGAAATCAAACGCGAACGGACCAATGACCGGGCCCTTCCCGGCGTGGTGCTGCCCACCGACCTGGAATTCGAACCCGACCTCGATCAGGCCCTTCACGACGCCCAGGTGGTGGTGATCGCCGTCCCCTCCGCCGCCGTCCGCGCCATCGGATCCCGCATCGCCGGCTTCCGCGGCCCCCTCATCAGCGTCACCAAGGGCATCGAGGCCGAAACCGGCCTCACCATGTGCGGCATCCTCGAACAGGTCGTCCCCGGCGCCGTCACCGCCGCCCTGTCCGGCCCCTCCCTCGCCCTCGAAGTCGCCCGCGGCATCCCCACCGCCGTCGTTGCCGCCGCCGAGGAAAACACGACCTGCCTCCTCGTCCAGGACCTCTTCCATCGCCCCGCCTTCCGCGTCTACACCACCAATGACCTCATCGGCGTCGAACTCGGCGGCGCCCTCAAGAACGTCATGGCCATCGCCGCCGGCGTCTGCGATGGACTCGCCTTCGGTGACAATTCCAAGGCCGCACTCATCACCCGCGGCCAGGCCGAAATGCGCCGCATCGGCATCGCCTGCGGCGCCCGTCCCGAAACCTTCGCCGGCCTTAGCGGCCTCGGCGACCTCACCGTCACCTGCTTCTCCCGCCTCAGCCGCAACCGCACCTTCGGCGAACGCATCGGACGCGGCGAATCCGTCCGCACCCTTCTCGCCCAGACCCGATCCGCCATCGAAGGCCATCCCACCTCCCGCTCCGCCCTCGCCCTCGCCGACCGACTCGGTGTCCCCGCCCCCATCACCCGGGAAGTCTACGCCATGCTCTACGAGGACAAGGATCCCCGCCGCGCCGTCCATGATCTCCTCAGTCGCGATTCAAAGGCCGAAGATTGAACCCCACCCAACCCCTCCCATGACCGTCCGCGTCCCAGGCACCACCTCCAACCTCGGCTCCGGGTTCGACACCCTCGGCCTCGCCCTCCAACTCTACAATCACGTCACCGTCCTCCCACGCTCCCAACGCGGTGCCGAAATCATTTCCCCCATCGCCGACGACGCCCGCGAAGGCGCCACCGCCATGGTCTCCGATGCCGCCCGTTACTTCTTCCGGCGCACCGCCAAGCCTTCCTTCGGTTTCAACATCTCGATCACCGGGGATGTCCCGGTCGCCCGCGGACTGGGTTCATCCACCACCGTCCAACTGGGCCTGCTCGCCGCCCTCAATGAACTCTCCGGCGCCGGCCTCGACCGTCACGGCGTCTTCGAACTGGTGAATGTCCTCGAAGGCCACCCCGACAACGCCGCGCCGGCCACCTTCGGCGGCTTCACCGTCGCCGGGCCCGTCGGCCGATCGACCCGCGTCCTCCGTTTCCCCGTCCCGAAACAGGCCCGGTTCATCACCCTGATCCCTGACTTCGAGGTGAAGACCGCCGATGCACGACGCCTGTTGCCGGCCCAGTACCCCAAGGCAGACCTCGTCCACAGCCTCAACCGCGTCGCCCTCGTCAGTGCCGCCCTCGCCACCGGCCAGCTCGAAGCCCTCCGCGACCTGTTCGACGATCGCGTCCATCAATCCCATCGGACCCCGCTCATCCCCCAACTGCCCAAGGTGGTCGCCGCCGGAGTCAAGGCCGGCGCCATCGGCGGATGGTTGTCCGGATCCGGATCCACCATCATGTGCCTCACCACCCGGAACACGGATGCCATCGCGGCGGCCATGCTGAGACAGATCCCCGGGGGACAGGTGGAGGTTCTGAAACCGGATCTGGCCGGGTATCAGGTTGTCCCGGTTCCCGCTGTAACCTCGGCCAAAGCCTGAAGGTCATCCGACGCACATGGTCCTGCCTCATCCCATGCATCTCTCACAGCCCTGCCGTCCGAACGTCCGCCCACTCGTCCTCGCCCTCGTCGCCGCCTCGGTCGTGACCGGCTGTGACCGGTTCAAGAAATCCGCCCCCTTGGAGTTCCGTACCGAGGCCGTCACCCGCACCAATCTCGTCCAGGCCGTCAGCGCCAATGGCCAACTCACCCCCCTGCGCCTGATCCAGGTCGGTTCCCAAGTCTCGGGCACCGTGGTGGAGGTCAACGCCGACTTCAATACCCGCGTCAAGGAAGGCGACATCATCGCCAAGATCGATCCCGCCTCCTTCGAACGCGCCCTGGCCCGCGCCGAGGCCGACATGGCGTCCAGCGTCGCCCAGGAAGCCCTCGCCATCTTCAACCTGAAACGCGCCAAGGAACTCTTCGCCAGCCAACTCATCTCGGAGACCGAGTACACCCAGAACGACGTCCAACTCCTCCAGGCCACCGCCAACGTCAAGATGCGCGAGGCCGCCGTCGAAAGCGCCCGCGTCGATCTCCAACGCACCACCATCCACGCCCCTCTCGATGGCATCGTCCTGTCCCGCAATGTCGACGCCGGCCAGACCGTCGCCGCCAGCTTCAATACCCCCACCCTCTTCACCATCGCCAAGGACCTCTCGAAGATGCACATCGAACTCGCCATCTCCGAGGCCGACATCGGCGCCGTCGACAACGGGCAACGCGTCGACTTCACCGTCGATGCATTCCAGAACCGGAAGTTCACCGGCACGGTCAAGCAGGTCCGCTTCGTCCCCACCACCAACCAGAACGTCATCACCTACACCACCGTGGTCGAGGTGGACAACTCCGACCTCAAGCTCCGGCCCGGCATGACCGCCAACGCCAGCGTCATCACCTCCGAAAAGACCAACATCCTCCGCATCCCCGGCTCCGCCCTCCGCTTCAACCCCGCCACCCTCGACCTCACCGTCATCCCCGCCACCAATCCCATCTCCACCAACGACATCGTCCGCCCCCGCGGCGGTGGCATGGAAGACCTGCCCACCCCGCCCTGGATGGCCGGTGGCCAGTTCCGTCGACCCACCGACGAGGAGCGCAAGAAGTACGCCGACTCCCTCACCCCCGAACAGAAGGTCCGCTACGAACAGATGATGGCCGCCATGCGCCAACGCCGCGCTGAAGGCGGAGGTCAGGGCGGCCCGGGCGGCGGCCCGGGCGGCGGCCAGGGCGGCAGCGGCGGGGGACGCCCAGCCCCCACCGTGGAAGGTCCCACCCTCCGCACCGTCTATGCCGTGGTCTCCGATGCCACCAACGCCCCCGCATCCACCGTCCGCGCCATCAATGTGAAGGTCGGCATCAATGATGGTGGATCCTACGAGGTTCTCGAAGGTCTCAAGGAAGGCGATCTCGTCATCACCGGCACCCGCGGTTCCTCCACCACCACCGCCGCCGGCGCGCCCGCCAGCCCCTTCAGGAATCCCTTCGGTGGCGGCGGTCGCCCCCGCTGACCCCTCCCCATCGCCACGCGCCCGCATCCCCATGCAGCCCGTCATCCAACTCACCAACTTCAGCAAGACCTACAGGTCCGGCGAAGTCGAGGTCCACGCCGTACGCGGCGTCAACCTCTCCATCAACCCCGGCGAATTCGTCGCCATCATGGGCTCCTCCGGCTCCGGCAAGAGCACCCTCATGAATACCATCGGCTGCCTCGACCGCCCCACCGGCGGCGTCTACCTCCTCGATGGCGTCGATGTCCGTTCCCTCTCCCGCAATCAACGCGCCGATCTCCGCAACCAGAAACTCGGGTTCGTCTTCCAGGGCTTCAATCTCCTCGCCCGCACCACCGCCGTCGAAAATGTCGAGTTGCCCATGCTCTACGGCCGCCCCCCGCTGCCCACCAAGGAACAACGCAAACGCGCCCTCGAATCCCTCCGGTTGGTCGGTCTCGCCGAACGTACCGATCACACCCCCTCCCAACTCTCCGGCGGCCAACAGCAACGCGTCGCCATCGCCCGCGCCCTGGTCAACCAACCCAAGGTGCTCCTTGCCGATGAACCCACCGGCAACCTCGATTCCCGCACTTCCATCGAGATCATGGGCATCTTCCAGCAACTCAACGAACAGGGCATGACCATCGTCATGGTCACCCACGAACTCGATGTCGCCCGCTACTGCCGCCGCATCGTCGTCATGCGCGATGGTCAGATCCGCTCCGATGATCCCATCCCCGACCGCTCCTTCGCCGCCGCCGAGCTCGCCAAGCTCGATGCCGAACAACGCGCCGTGCAACTGGCCTGATTCCGCCCCAACCGCCTGACCCATGTTCGCCGTCCTCAAGATCGCCCTCCGTGCCCTCCGCCGGAACCTGCTCCGCTCCTTCCTCACCATGCTCGGCATCATCGTCGGCATCTCCGCTGTCATCGTCGGCGTCTCCATGGGCACCGGCGCCAAGGCCGAGGTCGATCAACAGATCGCCTCCATGGGCCAGAATCTCGTGGTCATCATGTCCGCCAACCCGTCCCGCGGCGGCGCCCGCGGCGGCTTCGGCGCCTCCCCAAACCTCACCGTCGGCGATTACGAAGCCCTCCGACGCGAAATCAACGGCGTCGTCGACGTCAGCCCCGAGGTCCGCGTCAGCGCCCCCATCACCGCCGGCAACCAGAACCTCTCCTCCCAGGTCCTCGGCGTCAGCGCCGGCTATGCCGACATCCGCTCCTGGTCGTTCCGCTCCGGCGGAAACTTCTCCGACGCCGATGTCCGCAACTCTTCCAAGGTCTGTCTCATCGGCGCCACCACCGCAAAGACCATCTTCGGCGAGGACATCGATCCCGTCGGCCAGGTCATCCGCATCAAATCTTCCCCGTTCACCGTCGTCGGCTGGCTCAAGCCAAAAGGCGTCAACAGCTTCGGCAGCGATCAGGACGATGTCGTCATCGTTCCCTACACCAGCGTCATGCGCCGGCTCTCCGGCGACACCATGTTCCGCTCGTTCTCTCTCCAGGTCGAAGGCCCCGAGGTCGTCGCCGAAGTCCAGAGCGACATCACCGATCTCCTCAGCCAGCGTCACCGGATCGCTGAAGGCAAGGAACCGGACTTCATGGTGCGCAATCAGCAGGAGATGTCCGAGTTCTTCAACGCCAACAACCGGGTCATGACCATCCTCATCGGTTTCTTCGCCGGAATCTCCCTCGTCGTCGGCGGCATCGGCATCATGAACATCATGCTCGTCTCCGTCACCGAACGGACCCGCGAGATCGGCATCCGCCTCGCCGTCGGTGCCCGCGGCCGCGATGTCCTCCGCCAGTTCCTCACCGAGGCCGTCCTCCTCAGCATCATGGGCGGTGCCCTCGGGATCGCCACCGGCTTCTGGCTCGCCCCCCTCCTCACCCGGTTCTTCCAGTTCCCCACCCTGATCTCCAACTCCTCCGTCATCCTCGCCTTCACCGTCAGCGCCATCATCGGCGTCGTCTTCGGCTTCTTCCCAGCCCTCAAGG
>CAZDYB010000276.1:3360-6300 GCA_964509045.1 uncultured Akkermansia sp. | reverse complement strand
CGAGATTGATGCAGGAAGCCGAAAGCTTGCGCTGTTCGATGAGATGGAGTAGCCAGATCTTGGTATCTGCGTTGCCGGAATCGACGGGTAAACGTTTGTGGAAACAGGACAACTGGATGTCCAGTCTGTATAGGACTGGACCGTCCGTGTGGCCAGTTGGCGAAGGACGAGGAACCGGATGGATTGCTGTCGGGCTATAGGTGTACTTTTAATACACCCGGAGCATGCGCTTCCGGATCGACTCCGTCGTCACCCCGCCGAAGCCCACCGCGCAGCGGCTTCGTTCAACAAGGCGCCAGAGCCAACGATCGCGTCCGCCACGCCTCGTGCTGGCCCACGAGTCGCCCCGACCGCGATCGTGGTTTGTCTTAGGCGGCAGCCGCGAAGCCGTGGCATCGAGTGACTTTTCTATTCACCAGTTTATGAAGAAACGCATCCTCATTCTCGGCGCTGGTTTCGGCGGGATGGAACTTGGCACCATGCTTTCGGAGGCTTTTGGCGACGCCATCGAGGTGACGCTGATTGACAAGAACGACTCGTTCTATTTCGGCTTCTCGAAGCTCGACGTGATGTTCGGGCGTGCGCAACCCAACGCCGTGCGACTGCCCTACAAGAAGTTCGTGAAACCCGGGGTGCGACTGCTCCAGGAGACCATCTCGTTGATTGATCCCGTCGCGAAGCGAGTGACAACGGATCGCGGAACCCATGAGGCCGACTTCCTGGTCATCGCTCTCGGAGCCGACTACGATTTTGCCAGGACGCCGGGCCTGTCAGAAGCCACGGAGTTCTATACTCTGGAGGGTGCGACGCGGCTGGGTGAAATCCTTCCTTCGTTCAACAAGGGCCGCGTGCTCATAGCCGTGGGCGGGGCGCCTTTCAAATGCCCGCCAGCACCCAGCGAAGCGGCGCTGATGATGCACGATTACCTCTCGACCCGCGGAGTCCGGAGCGCGTGCGAGATCACGCTCATCCTCCCCCTCGAAGTTCCAGTCCCCCCGTCGCCCGAAACCTCGCGGGCGTTGCTTGCCGCATTCGCGGAGCGACACATCTCCTTCGTCGGCGACCGTGAAATGAGATCGGTGGACACGCAGCGCCGGGAAGTGACCCTCGACGACGGGCAAGTGTTTCCCTACGACCTTTTGTTGGGCGTGCCAGCCATCCATGCCCCAAAGATGCTTGAGGTGAGCGGCATGACTGAAGACGGCTATGTGCCGGTCAAGCCCAGGACACTCGAGACGCGCTTCCCCGACGTCTACGCCGTCGGCGACTGCGCGCGACAGGGCACGCCGAAAGCTGGCGTTTTCGCCGAGGGCGCCGCGCGCGCGGTTGCCAAGGCGTTGATCGCGCGCCTGCGGAACGAGGAGGTTCCGGTGACCCACGCGGGGACGGGTGTATGCTTCATCGAGTTCGGCGCCGGGCGGATCGGACAGGTGGAAGTAGACTTCTTTTCCAATCCCGATGGTCCGACGGGCACCTATCACGAGCCGTCGGTCGCCTTGCGCGTCGGCAAGGAGCATTTCGGCGCGAGCCGCCTCGCCCGCTGGTTCGGCCTGTAGCAATGAAGGCGGCCAACCACATCACTGGAGCGAACGCGGGCGGGTCATGGCGGTTTCCAATTCGGACGCCGCTGGCCGTCCGTGTCGGTCAGTTCCATCGTTAGCTGGAAAATCTGGCCGCCTATGTTCCGTCCCTGGCTGGGCGGCGCGTGGTGTTTCGTGTCGAGCTTGAGAGGCAGACACAATGGATTGGCCCAGTCCTGCGCTTACCTCAGTTCATGGTTGGCCAGGTTGATCATTACCTGCACCACACGTCATGACGGCGCTCATTGGTCCTTCGTCGTTCCGGTGCGATTGCGGACAGGAAAGCCACTTCTCCGGGGGAACCGTGCGGGATTTGGGAACAATGAGCCTCCGGAAACGGCAGATTCTGGCCGATTCAGGTCATCCAGAACATCACGTTGAGTTCGAGGATGGGCGCGCAGTGGCCGTTCTTTGCCCAGGGCTGGGTCGATGCCCGGTCTCGAATACCGGATGAGGAGATCCCACAAGGTTGTTCCAGTGCAGGCACAGATTGCGCAATGATTCCGTGCCCGGCATTCTCGAACCTGCATCACTGGACAACGACGATCGGCAAATCCAATGAGAATCCCAACACTGCTGACTCTGATGACTGCCTGCGTCGCGCTGTCGTCCTGCAAGCCTCCCAGGGCGCCCGTCGGACTCCACAGGTTCGACACGGTCACGTTTGATCTCACCAGCCCGCCTCCCGCATCGACCAATCCCACTCCGAACATCTGGCTGGATACCAACATGAAGCTGGATGGCCTGTTCGGAGGCGGCAAGGTGAAGAGCAGCAAGCCATACCATATTCGCATCGACTATACCGACAATTCCGACTCGTTTGAGACCCTTGAGATCACCCAGGTCAAGGTTGTCTATGACGACGGCAGGGTCGAGGAAGCAACCCAGGGGCTGACACTCCCCACTCGCATTCGTGCACGGGAATACGAGGTGGTGAACAGCGTCGCCGGTGGACGCATTGTGAAGACGAATGTGAACCTTCTCTCCGGCACGTTGCGGGATGTCATCAACCGCGATGAGTCCCTGACCCTGGTGTTGGAAGGCTTTTTCACCACGAAGACCGGCGTCAGACACCCCTGCATGATCGATTACCACTACAGCGTCCAGTTCGACAAGGGGACCAGACTTCTGGAAGATCGCTGAAGGCTCCGGGTATCAGGCCGGACAAATGAGGAGTCCAGACCCCAGCAGGGCAACAATGCTGGCAACCGCAGTCTTCCCAAGGTCCTGCAACTTCGCTGGCCGGTAGGAACATCATTTGTCGGAAGGACGATGCACCTGGATTCGGGGGCATGCCGAAGGGATCGAAACAGTGCGCAACAGATCACCTGCTCAGCCAGGCGGAGCCCGGATGAGACCT
>CAZDYB010000276.1:0-3260 GCA_964509045.1 uncultured Akkermansia sp. | reverse complement strand
AGACCCGCCGCTTTCACTCCACAAGTCGTTTTCCAGACTTCAAAACGAACGTGGACTGATCACACTCCCCCAGCCGGGACGACCGATCCGACTGAATGGTTCCGGCTCAGGTCACCTGATGAAGAGGCGCTCCAGCAACTTCCACCCGCACCCCATCCCCGGGTGGTTTCCTCACGCATGGCTTGCCTTGCTGGGATTCGCCCTGGCCCTCACGGCGCCTTCAGCCCGGGCCTTGGCATGGGCCAATGCCGATCTCCCCATGGATGCGCATGAGCGGACCGCAAGCGCGCTACGGTTGGCGATGTTCACCAGCCGGTTTCACGGGTTCCTGGCGGATCACCAACCCAACCGAATCGGCCCAGGCTCCAGACCATGATGGACTGGCCCAACCCGCCCCGCCCTTTCTCCACCCTCGAACCGTTGATGCGATGAACCAGGCCTTACGAACCCGCACCCTCGTCCGGCTGCTCTGGCTGATCGGTCTCGGCGGAATGACGATGTCGCCTTCCGTTGCCTCGCCAACTCCCCCGGCGACCAACGAAGTCTGGTGGTCGTTGAAGCCCGTTGTCCGTCCCCCCTTGCCGGACGGACCCGCCCAACACCCGATTGATCGCTTCATCGATTCAGAACTCCGCCTTCGTGAGCTCAGACCCGTTGGATCCGCCGACAAGCTCACCCTGCTGCGCCGGGTTCATCTTGATCTCACCGGCATCCCGCCATCGCCGGAGGAACAGGAGGCCTTCCTGTCCGATGCCTCCCCGGATGCCTATGGGAAGGTGGTGGACCGGTTGCTGGCGGATGAACAACACGCGGTCCGATACGCGCGGCATTGGCTCGATGTGATGCGCTATGCCGATGCGGATGAACGCATGACCGCGGCACCGGGCATCCACCTGTGGCGGGACTGGGTCATCCAGGCGCTGCACGACGACCTTTCCTATGACCAGTTCGTGCAGGTTCAGCTGACCGGACGCCGTTCCAACGAACGCACCCAGATGTCGGCCACCGGCTACCGGTCAAGGCGTGAACCACGCCCCGGCGACCAGTTCGCCCTAGGCCTGCTCTCACGGGGTACCGGTGAACATGCACAGGACCTGGCAATCAACGCCGTGGACACCATTTCAACGGCGTTCATGGGCATGACGGTGGGTTGCGCCAAGTGTCACGACCACATGTACGACCCGATCTCGCAGCTGGACTTCTATCGGATGAAGGCGCTGTTCGATCCCCTGGTCCTGCGGAAGATCAACCTCGCCAGTGCCGCCGACCTGATCGCCAATGGCAGGGCGTTGGCCGAGGCCGAACGGAAACGGGCACCCTTTGAAAAGGCGGTGAACGACTTCGCCGCACCCTATCGGGCAAGACTCCTTGAAGAACGCGTCCTGATGCTCCCGCCCGAAGCCCAGGCCATCATCCGGAAACCGGAAAGACTGCGGACCGTCGAGGAGCAGAAGATTGCCGATGACTACTTCCCCATCCTGCGGATCGATGGCGACAAACTGACCGAGGCAATGCCGGACGCGGCGCGCCGGGAGTATCGGGAGTTGCAGAAGAAGTTGAATGAGGCGAATCCGGCGGCCAATGGACCCAGGCCGCCTCCCCTCCCGGTGTTCCATACCGTGGAGGTCGACCGCGTCCGTGAGCAGGAGAAGAGTTATATCCTCACCAGCGGCGATCCCCTGCGACCTGAGCCGGACAAGGAAGTGAAGCCCGGCTGGCCTTTCTCCACTTCAGAACCCGATTTCCGCGAAGGCCGCATCGAGGCGTTCGCAGACTGGCTGACAGCTCCGGAAAACCCCCTGTTCGCCCGGGTCGCGGTGAACCGCATGTGGCAATGGCACTTCAGCGAGGGTCTGTTGAAGACCACCAGCGACTTCGGAAAATTCGGAGGCCTGCCTTCGCATCCCGCCCTGCTCGACTGGCTCGCCTCGGAGTTCGTCCACTCCGGTTTCAGCATGAAACACATGCACCGCCTGTTGGTCACGTCCGAGGCCTATCGAAGGTCTTCAGAGATCGGACCCGAATTCGCCGAGAACCGGAATCGGGACCCGGGCAACTCATTGCTCTGGCACTTCCGCCTCCGCCGCCTCGAAGCCGAGCCCATCTGGGATTCACTCCATGCCGCGACCGGCAATCTGGACCTCAAGGTGGGCGGACCCTCCTTCGATCCCGGATCGGGCGGAGACGGAAATCGACGCAGGGATGGAACCGGGGCCGGCACCGATTCCAGGCTCAGCAGGCGGGGTGTCTACCTGGTGCGCGGCTATTCCTCCAGCCGTGAAGTCACTCCGAACTTCCTTCAGACCTTCGACGTGGATGACGGGCGCGCTCCCTGTCCCCTGCGCACCCAGACCGTCACCGCTCCCCAGGCGCTGTTCCTCATGAACAGCCCCGACATCGACAAGGCGTCAGTCAAACTGGCCGATTGGTTGAGGAAGGAGACCGGCGAAGATCTGAATGCAGCCGTGAATCTGGCCTATCGACGGGTGCTCGCCCGCCCGCCCTCCATGCAGGAACGGACCGACGCACTGGCCTGGATCGGGGATGACGACGCCCGTCTCGACCGCCTGTCCTGGCTCCTCTTCAACCTGGATGAATTCATCTATGTCAGATAGCCCACGGACATCAGCCCTCCATTCCTCCGGACGCCTTGGCCGACGCGACTTCATCCACCAGATCGGCGGCGGATTCCTGGGAATTGCCCTGGGGAACCTCTGGGCGGAGGCCGCCGGGAATCGCCCGGCCATTCACGGTCCGCACCTTCCCGCCAGGGCCAGGTCCGTCATCTTCCTCTTCATGTGCGGCGGGGTCAGCCACATCGACACATTCGATCCCAAGGACAACAAATGGGCGGGCAAACTCATCGATGCGATCGGCTTCGGCGACAACCTGGCCGAGATGCGGCGTCCAGTGATCCCCTGCCTGCGGACCTTCACCCGGCACGGTAGATCGGGCATCCCGGTTTCAGACTGGTTTCCCCATGTCGGCGGAGTGATCGATGACATCGCGGTGATCCGCTCCATGTGGTGTCATGAGGGGAATCATTTTCCAGCAGTGGTGGAGACACAGACCGGGCATCGCGGGCGGGCATTTGACCATCCGGCCTTCGGCAGCTGGGTATCCTATGCCCTGGGCAGCGCGAACCGCAACCTGCCCACCTTTGTGAACCTGGGCCGACCCTCGTCCCCCATGCAGTTGACCGGCGGTTACCTCGGGGCATCGGTCGCCGCGACACCCTTCCAGGCTGGCGATACTCCCAT
>CAZDYB010000275.1:0-6308 GCA_964509045.1 uncultured Akkermansia sp. | reverse complement strand
GGGGCATGCAACGAATCGAAGAGCAGGAGAATCACTTGGACGATCAACGTTTTTTCAAGCGGGGACAGAGGGGTGTTCAGGGACGGGTGCGGGGAGGATGGGTGGTGGGTGTGCTGTTGGCCGGGGTCCCGGGAATTGCATGGTCCCAGGCCGTCAACCCGTTGGCGCTTCCCAGCTACCTTCAGGGGTCCGCTGCGGTCCGTCCGCCCGTGTCGGCCGGGGGGTCACCGATGTCTGATTTCCGTGGTTTGCCAGCGGGAGCAGGGCTTCCGTACCAGTCGCCAATGTGGAATCGGGGGACGGGTCCGGGTGGAGCGACGGTGGGCGGGGGAGACGGCAGCATCTGGGAGCGGTTGCAGCTCAATTTCTTCGCCAGTGTGGGCTTTACCTATTCGGACAACGCGCTTCAGGGGACTTCCGAGACGGGGCGATCCGATGATTTCACGATCAACCCGATGCTGGGGGCTGGAGCGGAATGGCGCCTGACGGAGAATTCTCGGCTCAGCCTGCAGGCGGGAGCTGGGTATCGGTACTCGTTGAACTATCCCGATCTCACCCAGATCTCCCTGATGCCGACGGGGTCGTTGGACTACTCGTTCCTGGTGGGAAACGTATTGTTCACGCTTTTCAACTCGATCTCGAGTCCGCCGGAACTGCGCACTGAGATTGTGGGATCGGGCCTGCCGTCGGGAGTGGATTTCAACCGGATCGTCAACCAGACGGGTGTGACCGCGATGTGGGCGGCGACGGATGCGACCGCCTTTTCGGGGGGGTACTCGTACAACCTCAACAAGGGCCTGAGCGACAACAGCCAGTTCGGCGTGTTGGACCAGAGCGGGCATCAGGTGACCGGCGGAGTATTTCACCGGTTGTCACCCTACTGGACCGTTGGGTTGTCGGCCCAGGCATCCAAGACGCAGTTCACCCAGCAGTTCCAGAACGATTCGACCGCGTACGGAGTGGGGCCGGTGGTGAGTTTCCGGCCGACGGACTACCTGACGATGTCGGCTTCCGTGCAGTACTCGATCATGGAGTTCAGCACGGGTGGGGCGGTGGGAGACGCGCAGGAGTTTTCGGGGTTGACCTGGCAGGGAACGGTGCAGCATCGGTTGACCCAGCGGATCAACCACGGGGTGAATTTCTCGAGCGGGGTGAACACGGGTTTGGGGAGCAATTTCACCGAGTTCACGAGTGTGAACTACAACCTGACCTGGCAGTTCATGAGTCGGATGAGTCTGAACGCCATGTTCGACTACTCCAACTTCACCCAGTCGGGCAGCGTGACGGCCCCGGTGATCATCGAGGTGCCGGGTGGTTTCTTCGAGGTGCCCGTCACCTTCGTCACGAATGATTCCGGTGATCAGTACAACTTCACACTGGGTACCGGACTCCAGATCACCGACCACTTCAATGCCGCCATTTCGTACGGGTATTCCCGGCGTGAATCCCGTTTCGCACAGCGATCCTTCGACGTCAATTTCATCAGCCTGTTCCTGAACTATAATTTCTAATTGGATGAATCGTCATCGCATCATCGCATCCAGGCTCGGGGGTTGGCTGGCCCTTCTGGGCAGCTGCATCCTCCTGGCCCAGCAGCCCGATTTGGCTCCCGTCAACCTGACCCCGGCGTCAACCAATGCCCCGGCGAACTCCACCAACGCGCCGCCCACTGAACCCTACGATCCGGAAACCCGGGAACTGCGCATCCGCGACACGTTTCGTTATCGCATCGAGGAGGATCCTGCGAAGTCATCCGACCCGATGCGGGTGACCATCACGGACTCGGGTGAGGCACACTTCAGCGTGACCCAGTCCGACTCCAGTTACATCACACTGCGCGTGGCCGGAAAGAAGCTGGGCGAGGTGCGGAGCGAACTGAAGCAGCGCCTGGATGCGGACTATTATCTGGACTGCACGGTCTCGCTGGATCTCGAGGGGATCAACACGACCCTCCCCGGGGGAGCGAATCCATTGACGGATGTTCCCCATGTGGTGGTATTTGGCGAGTTGAGTGGGACCTTTCCCATTCCCGAGGGGAAGAAGTTGATGTTGTCGGAGATCATGCTGCGGATGCCGAGGAACGATTTTGCGCGGATGAACAAGGTGGAGATCCAGCGGTTGGGGCCGGACGGCAAGCCGATCAAGATGCCGACGGTCGATGTGGAGCGGTTGTTGAGGGAAAATGACCGGTCCCTGGACGTTGAGCTCAAGGAAGGGGATCGAGTCCGGGTGCCCCGCAAGGTATTGATCGGTCTGTGATCCTGGGCTGCGGCAAGGAACCCTCATGAAATATCCTTACTCGACCTATACGGCGGCGCTTCCGGGTTATGGAACATCGCTGGTGGACCGGATCAACCTCTACCTGCATTTCCGCCGGTACCTGAAGATCCTGACGGAGCGATGGCTCCTGATTGTCATCTGCACGTTGCTGTGGCTTGGCATTTCCCTGTTCCAGGCCTTCAACAAGCCCGACATCTATCGCGCCCAGTCCGTTCTCCAGGTCACTCCCAAGGTCAACGTCGGGATCGTCGGCGCTGCCCAGATCGAGGAAGACGCCCGGATGGCGGAGAATCAGATCACCATGATGAAGAGTGGTGCGGTCATCCTCCGGGTGATGGCGAAGCTCCAGGAGGGATCCGGTTCCACCAACAAGTTGATCCGGCCCACCTACGAGGCGTACGCCGGTCGCGGCAACACCTATGTGATGGAGGCCAAGGGGACCAATCTCGATCTTTGTCAGCGTTTCGTGACCGCCTGGGCCGAGGAATTCATCGACTACAAGAAGGGTCAACGGGTTTTGATCAAGCGTTCCGCCGAGGCGGCCACGCAGCGTGAGATCCTCAACTTCGAGCGGGAACTTACCACTGCCCAGGAAGACCTCGAACAGTTCAAGCGCCAGTGGAACATCACCGACTTCAAGGATGCCGGCGCCCGGGCCCGCGAACGGTTGGAGGGGGCCAAGAATGCCTACTTCCAGCTCGTGACCCGTCGCAAGCTCTGGGAGAACGCGACACGCGAGGATCTGGCCACCCGCGGGGTGTCCGATCCCGCCGCCGAGGGTGGCGCCGGAAAGGCGACCCGGTCCGAGAAGGATCGTGAGGAGGACGCCATCCGCACCCAATCCTATGCCAACCTCCGCTTCGAGATCCGCAAGGCCGAGGCGATCTATGAGGAGAAGCAGGCGGTCCTGCGGACCAACCACCCGTTCATGCGCGACCTCTCCAGGACCATCGCACTCCGCTACAAGGAACTGGAGGAGGTCCTCAACATGATCGACGAAGCCCGCCTGGCCCAGGTCCGGGCACTCAGGACCGAGGAGGATTCCTATCCGGCCCTGATGGAGGAGATCGAGAGTGAGGTTCTGGAAAAGAACACCCTCGAAACCGAGTTCGCGTCACGCCTGAAGAAGGAGGCGAACATCAAGGAACAGCTCGACAACCTGCAGCGGCAACTCACTTCGATGGGACGCATTTCGACGGATGACGAGCAGTTCACCATCCTGGCCCGCGGCGAAGGCGAACCCACACCGATCGCACCGGATCGCCCCGCCATCGTCATGGCGGGAGTTGGCCTGGGTTTCTTCATTGGCCTCGGTCTGATGTTCCTGCTGCACAAGCTCGATGATCGTCTCGACAATCCGGAGCACATTGAAGAGGAGTTGGAGGAACCGATCCTGGGTCAGTTGCCGGAGGTGGACAAAAAGCATTTCAAGGAGGGCTACCTGCTGCTGACCCGGATGAAGTCCCACACCATGTTTGCGGAGTCGCTGCGCGGCATTCGGTCAGCGCTCTTGTTGAGTCCGGAGGGGACGGCGAAACGGGTGCTGGCGGTAACCTCGTCCGTACCCGGTGACGGCAAGACCACTTTCACCACCAATTTCAGCGTGACCCTGGCCAATTCGGGGAATCGGACGTTGTTGGTCGACGCCGACCTTCGCCGTGGCAATGTGCATGGCTATTTCGAGCAACCGTTGGAAGGCGGGTTGGCCGAGGTGTTGGAGGGGACCCTGCCCGTGTCCAAGGCAATCCATGATACCCCGGTGAAGAACCTGTTCTTCATGCGTGCCGGCAAACGTCCTTCCAATCCCTCCGAACTCCTGATCGGTCCGGGAACCAAGGACCTGATCATGGAACTGCGTCGCCAGTTCGACTACGTCATCTTCGACTGCCCGCCGCTGACCGCCATCGACGACACCTTCTCCATTGCCGCCTACCTGGATGGCCTGTTCTTCGTGGTACGTGCCGGCAAGACCTCCATGCGCTTTGCCAAGATGGGCATCAATACCATCCATCAACGGGGCGCTCCCATCCTCGGCTTGATCGTCAATGGCGTGCCCATCGACAATCCGTACTACTATTACACGACGTATTATTATGCGTCTTACTACCATCGGCCGCTCAGCCCGGATGAGAATGCCTTCCCGGATCGGCGCGGCGTCCTGCCCGAAGCCACCCCCCAACCTGCGGTGGATCGCAAGGATGACACCCAGCAAGGCTGATCCCGTCTTGTATCCCCGGTCCTCGTGAGCCCTGCCCGCGCATCCTCAACATCCAATCGCCTGCGGGGGTTCACCCTGATCGAGTTGCTGGTCGTCATCGCCATCATCGCGATCCTCGCCGGCATGCTGCTTCCGGCCCTTTCCAAGGCGAAAGCCAAGGCCCTGGGCATTTCCTGCCTGAACAACACGAAGCAACTCACCCTCTGTTGGCAGCTCTATACGGACGACAACAACGGGGTGATCCCGCCCAATGAAGCCAGCGGTCTTGTCTCCATTTCCGACAGTTGGATCCTGGGCGATGCCCGTACTGAAGTGACCACCCGCAATCTCGAGTTGGGTGTCCTGTGGCGATACAACCGTTCCGCCGCCATCTACCGGTGTCCCGCCGACCGGTCCACGGTCGTCGGCCGACGCAGCCAGCTTCGCAACCGCTCCATTTCCATGAGCACCGGACTGGCCCATCGCAGCACCGGCAAGATCACCAACCCCATCTACCGCCAATCTTCCATCGTGGATCCGGCGCCCAGCCTGGCGTCGGTGTTTGTCGACGAAGACGAATGGGCCATCCAGAACGGGGCCATTGGAATTGAACCGCGCCATACCCGGGCCCGGCTTCACTGGAATCTTCCCGGGAGCCGTCATGGCAACGCCGCATCCATCAGCTTTGCCGACGGCCATTCGGAATTGTGGCGTTGGGCTGGCCCGGCCATCCGTGCCGGATCCGAAGTGTTGCGGGCCCGGTTCCGGACGGATCCCTCCAACGGCGATGCCAGCTACGCCCTGGTGAATCCCACCCCGGCGGATCTGAGGGACTTGCAGCGCCTTCAGGAAACGGTGCCGGTCGGGCCGTGAGGCAGGGACCAGGCGAGGCTTCAGACCACGAACGCACCGGTTGACCCAGGGGCGCCAACCGGTTTTTCCCCACGAGGAAGGGCGTCGAAGCGGGGGGTGAATCCCGGGCCCAAGGCCCGGGCAAGGCATCCCGACACGCCGTCCCCCGGTGGATCCAGGAGTTCAGCGACTGGCGCTGCCACCCGGATGGATGCCGGCGCTGGCGGCGATATCGGCGGTGCGCTTGGCGACGACGGCATCGCGGATCTTGCGGGCCAGTTCGGGTTTCTCGGTGAGGGCACGTCGTGCGGCGTCCTTGCCCTGGCCGATGAGTTCGCCGGAGTACTGGATCCAGGATCCCTTCTTGTCGAGGACACCCAATTCGAGGCCGGCGTCAATGATGCTGCCCTCCTTGTCGATGCCGTGATTGAAGAAGATGTCGAATTCAGCCTCGGCGAAGGGCGGGGCGACCTTGTTCTTCACCATCTTGACCTTCACGTGATTGCCGACGGCGGTTCCGGAGGCGTCCTTGATGGCTTCCTTTCGGCGGATGTCGATGCGGACGGAGGCGTAGAACTTGAGGGCCTTGCCGCCGGGGGTGGTTTCAGGATTGCCGAACATGACCCCGACCTTCTCGCGGATCTGGTTGGTGAAGATGCAGGTGGTCTTGGCCTTGCTGAGGATGGCGGTGAGCTTGCGAAGGGCCTGGGACATCAGACGTGCCTGCATGCCCATGGTGGCCATGCCCATCTCGCCTTCGAGTTCCGCCTTGGGAACCAGCGCCGCCACCGAGTCCACCACGATGACATCCAAGGCATTCGATCGTGCCAAGGTCTCGCAGATGGTCAGGGCTTCCTCGCCGGAATCGGGTTGCGACACCAACAGGTTGGTCAGGTCGACTCCGAGCTTTTTGGCATAGGCCGGGTCGAGGGCGTGTTCGGCATCGACGAAGGCGGCGATTCCACCCAGCTTCTGCACT
>CAZDYB010000274.1:0-6324 GCA_964509045.1 uncultured Akkermansia sp. | reverse complement strand
CGCCCGCCCGCCCCCGCCCGGGATCACCGTCGCCCGCGTCCCCGCATGGCTGTAGCGCACCTTCGCCGTACACTCGAATTCCGCAGGCGGTTCATCCCACGCAATCCAGGACGTCGATCCCACCGGGAACCGGTCGCGATCCAACAACTCTTCCCCACCCACCACCACCCGGTTCCGCTCCGGATCCAACTCCACCACATACAACGGCTTCGCCGCCGCGATCCCCAATCCACGCCGTTGGCCCACCGTGAAAAACTCGATCCCGTGATGCCGGCCCAACACCTGCCCCGCCGTGTCCACGATCTCGCCCTCATGCCGCTCGACCAGCTTCGCCTGCTCCAGGAACCCGCCGTAGTCGTTGTCGGGCACGAAACAGATTTCCATGCTCTCCTCCTTGTCCGCCGTGCGCAGTCCGCACGACCGCGCCACGTCCCGCGTATCCGACTTCGTCTTTTCCCCCAATGGAAACAGCGCCCTCCGCAATTGATCCTGCCTCAGGCTGAACAGGAAATAGCTCTGGTCCTTCCTCGCATCCCGTCCCTTCAACAGATGGACCCGACCCGCTGCATCCGTCTCCAGTCGGGCGAAATGACCGGTGGCGATGTACTGCGCCCCCAACTGGTCCGCACGCCGCAAAAGGCTGCCAAACTTCAGATGTTGGTTGCACATGACACACGGGTTCGGTGTCCGACCCGCCCGATATTCATCCGCGAAATACTGGATCACCCGTCCCTGGAACTCCTCCGCTTCATCCACCAGATAGAACGGCACCCCCAGCCGCGCACATACACCCCGCGCATCCATCACCGCCTGCGGCCCACAACACTTGTCCTCCGCCCGCGATACACAGTCCTGCGGCCACAACTTCAAGGTCACCCCGATCACCTCGTACCCCTGCGATTGCAGCAACGCCGCCGTGGCCGAGGAATCAACCCCGCCACTCATCCCCACCACCACGCGCCGCTTGCCCTCCATGCCCATCGTCCGTCCACTATGACCCCGTGCCTGCCCCGTGCAAGACACCCGCATGACCCACGTACCCCTCTTCATCCGCTCCGTCACCCCGCGCGACGCCGCCAGTGTCGCCGATTGCACCGATCTGGTCGCCCGCGAACGCCTCTGGCTCGCCTCCATCGAAGGGTTTGGTCTGCGCGCCACCGACGATTTCATCCGGGCCAATCTCGCCGTCGGCAATCCCCATGTTGTTGCCGTCACCGAAAACGGCATCGTCGCCGGTTGGTGCGACATCGTTCCGCCCATGCCCTGGCCCGGGTTCGGCCATGTCGGACGCCTGGGAATGGGGCTTCTTCCTGAATGGCGCGGACTGGGTTGGGGCAGCCGACTGATGGATGCCGCCCTCGGTGCCTGTCCCCGACGCGGATTCACCCGGATCGAACTCGATGTCTACGCCCACAACTCCGCCGCCATCGCCCTGTACCGGAAGTTCGGATTCCAGCAGGAAGGCGTGAAACGGGGAGTCCGGATCCTCGACGGCGAAACCCACGACATGGTGCTGATGGCCCTGTTCCTGCCCTGACCCGCTTCACGCCAACACCGTCAGCACGGCTCACTCCGTCCGGGCCGGGATCGGCGTGAAATCGTCGGCATGATACGAACTCCGCACGAGCGGACCGCTGGCAACATGGATGAATCCCAATTCCCGACCCACCCGCGCAAACTCCGCAAAACGGTCGGGCGACACATACTCGACGACCGGCAGATGCTGGAGGGTGGGCTGGAGGTATTGGCCCAGGGTCAGGATGTCCACCCGCGCATCCCGCAGATCCGCCATCGACGCCAGCACCTCGGCCTCGGTCTCACCCAACCCCAACATCATGCCGGATTTGGTATGGATGCGATCTCCGGCGCGATCCTTGACCTTCTTCAACACCGAGAGGGAACGTTCGTAGGTGGCGCGATGGCGCACGGACGGAGTGAGGCGACGTACCGTTTCGAGGTTGTGGTTGAAGATCTCCGGGCCAGCCTCAATGACGCAATCCAGGGCGAAGTCGCGGTCGAGGAAATCCGGGGTCAGAACCTCCACCACGATCCCAGGATTCAGTTCCCGCACGGCTTGAATGGTCTTGCTGAAGTGCTCGGCACCGCCATCGGCAAGGTCGTCGCGGGCCACCGCAGTGATGACCACATGCCGCAGCCCGAGTCGGCGCGTGGCTTCGGCAACGCGACGGGGTTCATCCGATTCCAGGGCGAAGGGTTTGGCCGTGCTGACCGCGCAGAATCCGCAGGCGCGGGTGCAACGGTCGCCGGCAATCATGAAGGTGGCGGTACCCTTGCTCCAACATTCCCAGTGATTGGGACACTTCGCGCTCTCGCAGACGGTATGGAGCTTGAGATCTTCCAGGAGAAGTCGGGTGCGGGTGAAGGCACTGTTCGCCGGCAACGCCACCTTCAGCCAGTCAGGCAGGCGTCGACGCGTTCCCATGACCAGAGGTGCCGGCGCCGCTTCCAATCCCGCCCCGCCAACCGTTCCACAATTGCTCATTCCTCCGGCCAATGTGGGCACCCTCCCACCGATGGCAAGCACCCGAACACGGTTCCACCCCAATCGTCCCAACGACCTTTCAAGGCTGAACCCCGCCAGGAGGTCGGATGGGGCCCTTCACCCAACGGTTTCCGTCAGACATCGATCACCGGCCCGGATCCACCCGGAGGATCCCGCCGATCTCCCCCCACAGGACGACGTGGCCGCGGGGTCCGATTGATATGGACCCGCGCCCCACCTCCAAGGAATGACCCCGCGATCGAAGAGGTGGCGCTGATGATCATGCCACCGAAAAAGGCCGACCAGAACCCGGCGATCTGAAAGCCGGGAACAATGCCGCTGACCATCCACAGGAGCAGTGCGTTGATGATGAGGAATCCGATGCCAACGGTGAGAAGGACAAACGGCAGGGTCAGCAGCAGCAGGACCGGACGGATGAACGCGTTCACCAACCCGAGCAGCAACGCGACCATCACGAGGTCTGTAAACGCCTGATGCCCGATCCCAGGCAACAGGAAATCCGCCAACATCACCCCCAGCGTCGTCGAGACCAACCCCACCAGGAATCGTCGCCAGCCTCCGGTCGTCTCCCGGGGCGCATTGTCGGGTTCAGTAAGGGAATTCATTGAGGATTTCTCTCGGACTTCAGGATCTCAGGATCGCGGCCGGCTCATCCGGGCTCGGGCGGTGTTCAACCACTCCAACTGCGGCGGAAACAGATACCTGAGCTCGATCCGTTCCGCCAACTGGCGCGCCTCATCAACACGGCCCCCGGCCAGCGCACATTCGAACTGGCCCAGAACCAAGTGGGTCCGCTCCTCAGCACTCAATGCCTCCGGATCCACCTTCCCCAAGGCCTTCCACGCATCGTCGTGCCGTCCCATCTGCGCCAACGCCAACGCATGATTCACCTGGGCCAGACGCGATTCCGGAAGCTTGGCGAGGACCTGCAGGGTGATCCGGATGGCTTCCGCCGGGTCCCGCCGATGGATCAGCAGTGCCGCGGCAAAGTTGTTGGCAGCAGGAAGATTGCCCGGGGCCAGTTGATACCCCCGTTCACAAGCCGCCAGCAGGGTTTCCGCATCCCGTGATTCATGTGCCGCCTGGGCCAGCTTCTGCCAATACTCCGCCTGATTGCCGAGAGCCGATTCCTGGAGCCGGATGATCTCCTGGGCAAACTCCGGGTAGCCCAGTCGTCGCAATGTGGCCGCCATCTCCACATTCAATACAGGATCCTGTGGAAGGTCCTTCATCATCCGGGGAAAGCTGTCCATCGCCCGACTCCGACGCTCCATGCCGTGCTCGGCAACCCCTTCCAGAAAGTGGGAATAACCGGACAGGTCCACCACCAACCGCGCGTTGGCCCGCAATTCAACCGCGATCGTCCGCAAATCCTCCCAGCGCTCCCCGGCAATCAACTGGCGCCCCACCAACTGCCACAACGACCGTGCATTGGTGAACGCTCCCAACTGTTCCCGCGCGAACTCCACAATCAGGTCATGCAACCCCAACCGCGACCACACCCCCAACAGCAACCGCGCCTCGATCGCCGTCCGCGGCGGTACCGCAAAGGCCCGCGCCCGCGCCATCGCGTCTTCCCTCCGCCCGGCATGATCCAACAAAACCCACCAACGGGCATGATCCTCCAACCGATCCGCCCGCAACCCCTGCAACTCCCCAAACAACTTCTCGAAGGCCTCCAACTCCTGCCGCTGCGCCAGAACCCATAGCAACAAATGCATGGCATGCTCGCGTTCACCACCTTCCCGGGCCGATTCTTCCAAAACCCGGATTCCCCCCGGAACCCCACCCGGCGGACCCCATCCCGCCGCCCAGGCCGCCCGATAAAGCCGCATCCGCGGATCCGTCGCCAGTTCCGCCTCATGCCGGGCCCAGTGCTCTTCAAACAAGGCCATCCGTCCCAGCTCAAAATACGATTCCGCCAGCAGCGCCGCGCCATACGCCGTCATCGGATGACTCGGATCCGCGAGCAGTTGCACCACAACCTCCGGCATTTCCCCCTTCCGATACACCTGGGCCGCCAAGTCGACATCCGCGAGGTTGGTTCCTCCCAGCTGCAACAGCCAGTTGCTCTGTCCCACCGCCACAGACAATGAACGCGGCTCAACCGCGCCGCCGGCAACGAAGGCCTTCAACAGGCCCCGCACCGCGTCGAGTTCAGCCGGATTGTTCACCACCGCAGAAGTCCACGCCTGCATCGCCTCCGCCGTTCGCCCCGCCTCCACATGCTTCCGCGCCGTGCGCATCAGGGAACGCGACTGCATCATGTCCAGCCCGCTGATCCGTACCACCGGATTGAAGCCGCGCGGGGTCATGATCCAGATCTTCGGAATGAGGACCCCCAGGGCCAGCACCAGCAGTACCACCCCGGCAAACGCCCACCGGAACAACGGATCCTCCTGCAGGAGCTGCAGGAGGTTCGCTTCGCGTCGGCGCGACGCCGCCAGCAGGAAACTCAGGCTGTGACGTTTCCGCGTACGTCGGCGCTTTTCATCGGTTGCCATGTTTGAAGAAGTCCCAGCAAAACCCGTTCTTCACACCCACGGCAAGCTTCCAATCCCGATCGGCTCCGCTCCAGGGATCCTCCACTACGGACTCTCGAAGAACACACCATGTCCCCGACCCCGACGTCTCAGCGGGGTGCGACAGACATCGCTCAGGCAATACCGGTTCTCCGCCACCCACGCATACAACCGATCCACTCCCATCCGGATTCCAGGCAAACCACTCAGCCAGGCCACCGGCGCCAGCCATCCAATCCGGCCTGCAAGAAACCGAAGGGCATCGGCTCCCCCCATGCGCCGGCCATCCCCCAGCAACAGCTGTATCTCGCACGGCAACTCGTCCGGCCCGAGACCCAATGCCCGCGCAAATGCCGGGTTCTGGAGAGGGACAAACGGATACCCACGCGCAGCCAGGACGGGATTCCATCGACGTTCCAGAGCGGAACAGACCGGACACAGGGCATCATAGCCCACCCAGCCCGCAGCATCTCCAGTTAGTCCACAATCAACACTCTTTTCAGTATTCACAGAAACCTCCAATCAAAAACCTGCCTTTTTCGTTCAGTTCAATCCCGACCCGTTCAGGAACCCAAACCCAACATTTTCAGCGCTTTGTCCCCCATCGACGCCAACTGGGAAAGGGCCGATGGACTCCATCCCCTCAATCGTTCATACCAACCCGTAGTGGTCTCGAAAAAGACCAGCAACTCCCGCAACCGCCCCTCCGTATGACTGTCCCGCACCGGGGCCTTGTCCGATTCCGCCAAGCACTCGCGCAACAGGGCGAGGGTGGGATCCACTTCCCGCTTCTTCCGCTCATCGGCAATCGTCCGAAATAGATCCCAGACGTCCTTCAGGCTCTCAAAATGGTCCCGGCGATCTCCCATGACATGGACACGTCGGACGATGCCCCATCCCTGAAGCTCCTTGAGGCTGTTGGAAACGTTGGAACGGGCGACCCCAAGGGTTTCGGTGATCTCCTCGGCATGAAGGGGGCGCGGGGCGATGAACAGGAGGGCATGAATCTGGGCCACGGTGCGATTCACACCCCACTGGGTCCCCATCTCACCCCAATGCAGGATGAACTTCTCCTGAACCACCGACAACTTACGCTCTTCGGACATTTCTGCCGAGACAGAACACGCAGAACCGAACAGTGTCAAGAATCCTAGGGGACAGGCTCCACCTCCGGGGACAGGCTCCACCTCGAGGGCTTCCCTCCACCTCCAGGCTGAGGCTCGTCCGCCGCCCACACGCGCGACCTCCGGGCACGCGCTCGACAACCCCACCCACGCA
>CAZDYB010000273.1:0-6326 GCA_964509045.1 uncultured Akkermansia sp. | reverse complement strand
CGGGAGCGAGGGAAATGATCTTCATGAACTTCTTCTCGCGGAGTTCGCGAGCAACTGGACCGAAGATGCGGGTTCCTTTTGGCTCCCCTTCGGCATTGATGATGACAACGGCGTTGCGGTCGAAACGGAGGTAGGATCCGTCCGAGCGCCGGATTGCGGACCGGGTTCTTACCACTACTGCATTGCAGACGTCACCCTTCTTTACAGTCCCGTCCGGAGCTGCCTCCTTGATGTGGACTTTGATAACGTCGCCAACCCTGGCATATCGTTGATTTTTGCCCAAAACACCAATGGTCCAAGCAACCTTGGCGCCGGTGTTGTCGGCGACATCCAGACTGGAGCGAATTTGAAGCATGAAAGGATCCGTTGAGGTCTAAGTCAGGCGGCGACGCTCGTCTTGGACGAGCCATCGGGATTCAGCACCTCCATGAGGCGCCAGCACTTGCTTTTGGAGAGTGGTCGGGTTTCCTGAATCCGGACGAGATCCCCAACCTTGGCCTCATTGCCCTCGTCGTGAGCATAGAGTTTGCTGAAGCTGGTAACGACCTTCTTGAAGGTAGGATGACGGAAGCGTCGCTCAACCCGCACCACTATGGTCTTCTGCATCTTGTTGGAGACCACTTCGCCCACTCTTTCCTTGCGATGCCCACGAACTTGAGAAATCTCTGCCATATAATTCGAGTGTTTGAGCCTTAGGACTGCACGATTGCCCCATCTCCCCTCAGGCCGCTCAATCGGGTCTCACATCGGGCGATGTCCCGCCTCAATTGTCGGATTCGGTGAGGCTTCTCCAAACGGGCAGTTGCCTGCTGGAGACGGAGATTGAAGAGCTCCTGCCTCATCTCCCGCCCTTTGGCGGCGAGTTCTTCGGCAGTCATCTCATGAAGAGGATTGGTAGCCATGGAAACTTGGATCAACCGAGCTTGTGTCGGGAAATGAACTTTGTGGAAATTGGCAATTTGGTTGCCGCCAGTCGCATCGCTTCCCTGGCGATCGCCTCGGGAACCCCATCAATTTCGAAAAGCACACTGGCCGGCCGGATCACCGCAACCCACGACTCGACCCCACCTTTTCCGGTTCCCATCCGAACCTCCAAGGGCTTTTTGGTGAAGCTCTTGTCCGGAAAGATCCTGATCCAGACCTTTCCGCGACGCTTCATGTACCGCGTGATGGCAACGCGGGCGGCCTCGATCTGCTTGGTGTCCATCCAACAGCGCTCCAGTGCTTGAAGCCCGTATTCACCAAACGCAACCGTGTTGCCCCGGGAAGCCAGTCCTGTGCGGCTTCCGCGGTGCATCTTCCGGTATTTTACCCGTGCGGGCATCATTGCCATGAAAAATCCTTTTCCTTGAAATTGAGTTGAGATCAGGTCCCGCGATCAGCCCGCCTTCGGGGTGGCATCGGGTCGTCGATCCTCGGTCTTCTTGAAATCACCACGCTTGACCTCGCCTTTGCAGATCCAGCATTTGATTCCCAATTTGCCATACACAGTATGCGCCTCTGCAAAGCCGAACTCCACGTTTGCCCGCAGAGTGTGAAGTGGGACGCTGCCTTGGTGATAGGTCTCCACCCGGGAGAGTTCGGCACCGCCCAGTCGTCCCGCGCAGCGGATCTTGATGCCCTTGACACCCAGATCCATGGCAATCTGGATGGCCTTCTTCATCGCCCTGCGGAAGCTGATGCGTCGCTCCAATTGGAGGGCCACATTCTCAGCGACCAACTGGGCATCGATGTCAGCCTGCTTCACCTCCTGGATGTCGACATAGATGTCCTTGCCGGTGCGCTTGGACAATTCCTCCTTCAGTTTGTCGATCTCCGCACCTTTGCGCCCGATCACAACCCCCGGACGGGCAGTGAAGATGGTCACCCGGCACCGATTTGCAGCCCGCTCGATGTTGATGCGGGGAACCGAGGCACCCTCCAGCTTTCGCTTGAGAACGGTGCGGATCAGTTGATCCTCGATCAGGAGACCACTGAAGTCCTTCTTGTTGGCGTACCACTTGGAACGCCAGTCGTGATTGACTGGGATGCGGAATCCGATTGGATTGGTTTTCTGGCCCATAGGAAGATCAGTTGTCGCTGAGGACGATCTTGATGTGACTGCTGCGCTTGATGATCGGCCCTGCGGATCCGCGAGCCTTCGGGATGAAGCGCTTCAGGCGGCCGGCGGTTTGAGCGAAGGCGCACTTCACTGTCAAGGCCTCAGGCCGCAGACCGTGATTGTTCTCCGCATTGGCTATGGCGGATTGGAGGGTCTTGGCAACGGCCCGGGCTGACTTCCGGGGCGTGACCTTCAACACGGCCAGGGCGTGAACCGCGTTCATTCCCTGAACCTGTCGGACCACTTCGCGCAATTTCTGCGGAGACATCCGGAAATTTTTGTAGATTGCTTGAACTTCCATGAGTGACTCCTACTTCGCTTCGGCCTTGGCGGTGTGGGCGCCGTGCTTCTTGAACGTTCGGGTAAGGCTGAACTCACCCAACTTGTGTCCCACCATGTTTTCGGTGACGAAAACCGGGGTGAACGCACGCCCGTTGTGGACATTGACTGTCATCCCGACAAAGTCAGGAGTGATCGTTGAGCGTCGTGACCAAGTCTTGATCGGAGACTTGGACTTGGTGGTCTTTGCCTTGTGAACCTTATCCACGAGGTGCTGATCCACGAACGGACCTTTCTTGAGAGAGCGACCCATATGCTTACTTGAGCTTCATTGGACGTCCATCCCGGCGCACCAGGATGAAACGGTTGGAAATCTTGTGCTTGTTGCGAGTGCGAAAGCCCTTGGCCAAAAGCCCCCAAGGCGAGGTCAGATGCTGACGGCCACCACCACCCTTCGACTTGCCCTGTCCACCACCGTTGGGATGGTCGACAGGATTGCGCACCATACCACGGGACATCGGCCGACGTCCACGGTGGATGCTGCGGCCAGCCTTCCCCAAGACGATGTTTTCGTGCTGGGAATTGCCGACCTGCCCAATGGTGGCAACGCAGTTCTCATGAACCTTGCGGATCTCTCCAGAGGGCAATTTCAGTTGCGCATAACCAGAATCGCGCGACATCAGGGTCGCAGCTGATCCCGCTGAGCGGACCATTTGTCCACCCTTGCCAGGCACGAGCTCAATATTGTGAACCTCCACCCCAACCGGAATGGCCGAGAGCGGAAGGCAATTTCCAACAGTCGCCGGAGCAGCAGGTCCATTCGATACCGTGGTGCCAACAGTCAACCCCTCCGGGCAGATGATGTAGCGGCGGTCTCCGTCGGAGTATTCCAGAAGCGCCAGACGGGCACTGCGAATCGGGTCGTACTCAACCGCAACCACCTTCGCATCAACACCCACCTTCGAGCGGCGAAAGTCGACCACCCGAACCTTCTGCTTGTGACCGCCTCCAATGGCTCTGGCGGTGATCCGGCCGTGCGCATTGCGACCTCCGGATCGTTTCCTGGTGTAGACCAAGGACTTCTCAGGCCGGCTCTTCG
Source organism: uncultured Akkermansia sp. (assembly GCA_964509045.1). Lineage (GTDB taxonomy): Bacteria > Verrucomicrobiota > Verrucomicrobiia > Limisphaerales > UBA9464 > UBA6176. The sequence goes on along the minus strand of CAZDYB010000273.1, from coordinate 2,847 downwards.
TGATGTCCGAAAAGTCGGCGTACGTAATGTACCGCGTCGACGGCGTTAACGGCCTAAATGTTTTCACAGGCAATAATCCTTCATCCAACACGAAGCACTCGCTTTCGTGCACCCGGCCATCACTCCCAGTCACTTGGAATGTCTTGGTTATCGGCCGCGCTCTTCGTTTTGCTTTGAGGGCGAAACGGGAGGGCAGAGATTATGTTTCCGGACCATGGAGGCAACGCTTTTTTCTGAAATCTTTGGACTGACGATTTCCGGGACCCCAAGCCAGGTGAGTGAGGGACAGGTCTTCGGGCGTCACCAATCTGGAATCCTTCGGGGCGTGCACATCGCCTCACGTCGGACCCTCATCCCGATGCAGCACCGCTTGAACACCACGATCCAAGTCAAGCATGCAATCAGGGCTTCCCAAAACCCTGATGGTTGCGAAGTCCCCCCGATGAATCGTTGGAGGACATTCCGTACGGTCAGGCTGAAGGGCATCGCCCATCGCCGGTGTCCGGGGTCCTGACCAGCGCTGCTGTCAGGGTCCATACCCGGTTCAAGCCCACCGACGCTTGGCTAACCATATCCATGCAGTAGGAATGGAAGTGGCGACGCAGCAGATTCTTTCGCAGGCCGAGGAGTGAGCGAGGCGCGTATCAATGGTTGGATCCGTAACGAGCGAACAACGAAGGCATTGCGGAAGACGATCCATCCGCAACGACCGATCCTGCTGCATGGATACGGCAGACCGGGAAGCGCTGCTCCGGGCCTGGGCTCGATCCACCATGCGACTCGTCTCCCTCCGCTTTCGCTTCGGCCAGTTGATTGCGTCCTGAGTGCACAACCAAATGCAGCCCTTGATCGCCCGGAGCCAGGCCATCCAGTCAGTCGCGGGCGTCCTGCTGTTCCCCGCCCGCTCCCACAGCGCCCGCCTTCCGCCCGACCAGCTCGCCCGTGTCCAGCGCCGCATTGATCCCAAATCTCCCTCTGTTTTCCCGGAGCCCTGACATTTCACACATCCGTGTTGTTCGGATCGGCGACCGCCCTTCGCCCTGTTCCCTATCGGCGACGATCCCCTGCTGTCGTTCCTGCATGGGCGCCACCAATGTATCCCGTTTTCTAGACTGGGTGACCCTGTCCGCCTGAGGAGCTGGCCGAGACCGGATCTGGCCCACAGTCTCCACACCTTCCGGCGCGCCACGGATCTGAGCGCGACCATGATGCCGCCGCCATCGGCGGCGTTGTTGGCAAGAGCCAGCGGAGGCTTTCCGCGGACCCTGCAACTGCTGGCCCGCGCGACGCGATTGGCGGCGACAGTCGCGGAGTGCAACGAATGCAATCCCGGGGACGTCCGCGACGTCATCGACCCTGCACCCTGTGTCCCCGGACTCCAGGCTCCCGATCCCAGCGCCGAACATGAACCTGGCCCCGCCGGTTGATGCTCCGCTGATCACCTCGCTCATGCCCTATGCCACCAACCCACGGGGCAGGGCCTCCCGATCCGCTTCGAGCGCGATCGCCAATGGCCGCAACTCGAGCGGACCGGCGGCATGTTCTTCGACATCGCGCACGCGGTGCTCCATCTCCCGCGCGGGATCCATCGCACTTGTCGCCACGTCGGAACCCTCAAGCTTTCCGGTATTCTCCTACCCAATCCAATCGAGGAAGATCCTGGCATCAACCGCCGGTGCGTGTGTGCGCCAACCACGAATCCATCCAACTCCGCGACCGTGGATGTGTCGGTCACAATTCCGGACCCGACGCGCGAACGGCCTCTGCTTGTGATCAAACCTCACCCCGACGACCGACCGCTTCGACTTCGCTCCGCGTCGTTGTCCCCGGATCCCTGTCATCTGGGAGTCGCACCGGACCTCACGGCAGGGGATCCAGTTCCGGACCCCGCCACCGTCCGGGACCCACCGATTCGTTGCCGACTCCGGAGTTCAACATCTGATTTTCCGTGTTCCATGAACGCTGAATGGGTATTCACAGGACAATGACCGATCACCAGGACATCGACCTATCGGCGCCGCTCTGTCTGACCACGGCGTTTCGGTTTCCGCTCCAGTCAGCCATTGCGCGCCGGGAAGTTGCGATCGGTGCACTTTGGCTCCTGGTTCCATTTGTCGGTTGGATCCTGAACATGGGGCATCGGATCGTGATGACGCATCGCATGCAGCATGGATTGGCCGCATGGCCGGCCTGGACGGATCATCCGGCCCTGCTGAGGCATGGGCTGATCACGTTTCCTGGGATGGTCGAGTACCACCTTCCCTCGGTGATCTGCGGGATCCTCGCTCGGCATCACGATTCGATCACCCTGCACCTGTTCGCGATCCTGCTGTGGCTCTTCGCGACGATTTCGGTACCCGGTTATATGTCGCACTACTGCTTCACCCTGGATGCGCGGGAGGTCTTCAACCCGGTCCGGGCGATGCGTCGGGTTTTTGAGGGGGGGCGTGCCTACTGGCATGCCTGGGGAATCGCGCTCGCTGCCCTTCTCTGTTCCTTTCTCGGTCTCCTGGTTTTCGGCATTGGCTTCCTCTTCACCAGTGTCTGGTTCTGGCAGGTTGCGGGATTCTCCTTTGCTACCGTCTTCACCAACACCTTCCGACTTCGAGCCAACCCCGGATGACTCCAAAATATACCCGGCTTCGAAAGGCTCTTGGAATGACCACACAATGAGCATCGGACGCAATGATCCCTGCCCGTGCGGCAGCGGAAGGAAGTTGAAGAAGTGTTGTGTCACCACGGGTGGCCCAACAACCCCCGGCGGCGCCGTGACGACCGGCCTGACAGCCGCCCTTCGGATGAAGGGCGGCGTCTCCTACGATCCCGAGGCCCATGCTTTCCGCGCCA
>CAZDYB010000272.1:0-6331 GCA_964509045.1 uncultured Akkermansia sp. | reverse complement strand
ATGAATGTTCCACGGTGGGAGGGTTGCTGGAACAGGCGGTGCGGGAGTTGACGGAGTATCTTGAAGGTCGTCGGACGATGTTCACCGTCCCGGTGTCGCCCTCTGGAACGGGCTTCCAGCTCCGGGTCTGGCGCGAATTGATGACCATTCCCCATGGGAAAAAGTGGAGTTACCGGCAATTGGCCGAGGGGATCGGGCTTCCCCGGGGCCAGCGGGCCGTTGGAACGGCCAACGGGCGCAACCCGGTGCCGATCCTGATCCCCTGTCACCGGGTGGTGGCCGTGGACGACGGGGTTGGAGGCTACAGCGGAGGAGTCTGGCGGAAGCGATGGTTGCTGGATCTGGAGGCTTCCCACCAACCAGTTCCGGGAGGTTGAGCCCGTCTGGATCCCTCAACGGCGATGTGCCGCCCGGTACTGGCTGGGCGGGATGCCGATTTCCTTCTTGAACACGACGGAAAGGTACTCCACGTGCTCGAAACCGGCCTTTTCGGCAATCAGCGCGAGGGAAAGGTCGGTTTCCGTCAGCAGCATCTTCACTCGGTTGAGCTGGACCCGGATGATCTCATCGTGGGGGGTTCGGCCGAGGAGACGTCTGAAGCGGTTTTCGAGACGGCGCCGCGACTGGGGCACGGCGGCCAGGACATCCTGGACGTTGATGCCGGTGCAGGCGTGTTCGCGGATGTAGCGGACGGTGCGGGCGATGACGGCATCATCGATGGCGAGGACGTCGGTGCTCTGGCGGGTGGCGATGCCGATGGGAGGAATGAGGTGGGTTTCGGGTCCGACCACGGCGCCCTGCATCATGGAGTCGAGGAGGGCGGCGGCGTCGTAGCCGGTACGGTGGGCATTGGGAACCACGGAGCTGAGCGGCGGATGCGAGAGTTCGCAGAGCAGTTCGTCGTTGTCGACGCCGATGACGGCGACTTCGTCGGGAACGGGGATGTTGCGGCCGCGACAGGCGTCCAGGATCTGCTGACCGCGGAAGTCGTAGCAGGCCATGATGCCGATGGGAGTCGGGAGTTTGCGAAGCCATCGGGAGATGTCCTCGACCTGTCCGGTGTGGTCCCGGGGGAGTTTCAGGCCGGGTTGATAATGGAAACAGGACAGACCTGCGGCCCTGGCGGCGTGATCGAAATGCTCGCCGCGCCATTTGGACCAGTTGAACCGGGGATCCCCACAGTAGGCGAGGTGTTTGAAGCCGCGTTCCTGAAGGTGTTCCACGGCCAGTTGGGCAATCGCTGCGTCATCCGTTTCAAACCACGGAAGCGCTGGAAACAGCCGGCCGGCGGAGAGATCGACGATCGGGGTCTCCAGTTCCCGAAGGACCCGGGCCATGGCAGGGGTTTCTATCCGGGCAAGGATGCCGTCCCCCTTCCAATCGGCGAGCCAGGCCGGGGGTCGATCGCCGCGACTGTGCTCGGCGAGGTAGATGGACCAGGAGGGGTGTTCCCGGATGTAGGAGATGACCCCCTTGAGGAGGCCGCGTGCGTAGGCGTTGGAAGTCTCGATGAGGAGAGCGACCTGGCGGACGGCGGCGGCCATGGATGCGAGGGGTGGGCGGTGGCACCCACCCTGCGATCGGTCAGAGGGTGAAGGCGGGGAGCTTCACGATCTTGCCGCCTTGAAGGGCGGATTCGTGCGCGCACAGGCCGACACAGGTCCAGTTGGCGGATTCCCTGGCATTGGGGAAAGGCTCCCGGTTGGACGTGAGGGCCGAGGCGAACTCGTGGGCGAGGTGGGGATGGGATCCACCGTGACCAGCGCCCTGGGTGAAGCTCAGGTGGGTCTTCTTGCCGAGATCGTAGACACCCTTGGTGGTGAAATCGCGGATGGGCTTGGGCAACCGTTTGGCGTAGTCGGGCGCGCGAACCAGTTTCGGGATCTTGGGTTCGGGCAATTTGGCACGGTGCAGAACCATGGGTTCGTGCTCGATCAGAGGCCACTCGACCGACGCCTTGCTGCCGTAGACATCAATGCTTTCGCGATACTGACGGGCGGTATCGAAGAGGGAGCGGTAGATCCGCGCGCTGAGGTCGGAATCCTTGAACTTGATGTGGGTGGTTTCGACGGCGAACGGCGAGTTGTATTTTTCAACGAGTTCCGGGCGGATGGTGCCGGAGCCGAAACAGCTGACGTATTCGGCGGTGAGCTTGAGCAGTCCGGCGACGGGGCCGACGCAGTGGGTGGCATACCACATGGGTGGGAGACCGGGCCAGTAGTTGGGCCACCCATCCATGTCCTGTTGATGGGAAGCCTGAAGGAACTGGACCTTTCCCAGAGCGCCGGTTTCGTGGAGTTCCTTGATGTAAAGGAACTCCCGGGCGTACACGACGGTCTCCATCATCATGTATCGAAGCCCGGTCTTCTTGACGAGGTCCACGATCTTCTTGCAGTCCTCGATGCTGGTGGCCATGGGGACGGTACAGGCCACGTGTTTGCCGGCCTTGAGGGCGGCGATGGACATCCAACCGTGATCGGGGATGGGGGAATTGATATGGACGGCATCGACGTTGGGGTCCTTGAGGAGTTCGGTGAACTCGGTGTAGCGGACGTCGACACCGAAGGCGTCGCCGATGCTCTTCAGTTTTTTTTCATTCCGCTGACAAATCGCGTAACAACGGGTCTGTGGATGGCGTTGCCAGATGGGAATGAATTCTGCGCCAAAGCCGAGACCGACGACGGCAATATTGAGTTTGCGTTCGCTCATGGGACGGGATGGATACGTGAAAAATGGATTGGCGAGAGTTGCATGAAGGGGGTGGGGAAGGCCATGAGGAGTTGCGTTGGTCAGCATGAGCAAATGAGGGGGTGGCCGATGAATGAAATGAGCGAAACACCGGGGCGGACCGTGCTGTCTCAGGCGAGGGGTCCCTGGGTGGTCCAAGAAAGCAGTCGATGGAGTTCAGCGGGGGGCTGGGAACCGGGGTCGCCAAAAAAAGCGGGCACCTTGCGGTGCCCGCCTAACCCAAACAACCAAACTAACCTCCTTTACCGGATCCCGAAGTGGGACCGGCTCGGGTGCGTCCTGCGGTCGTTGCGGCCACGGTGTCGCTCCCTTGAGAACCAACGGACTGATTGACGTTGATGAACCGGCTTTCTGCAATTTTTTTTTGGCCGGATGGCCACCGCAAATCCCGTGATATGCCAGCTTCAGGGGATGGACACTCCCGTATTTAACGTTAGTGACCGCACGCACCTTCCGCACAGCGTCGGGTGCGAGCTGTCCTCAGCCACATCGCACTCGTAGTGCCAGCACCGTTCGCATTTCAACCCGGCGGCCCGTTCGACACGGATCCCGAGTTCCGCTCCGGATTCCACCGACACCTGCGACACATTCAGCAACTCCCTGAACTCTTCCTCCCGGGATTGCACCCAGGCCGTCTCGGCGGGAGGCAAGGAAAGGAGGATACGGGCTTCGAGTGATTTTCCGAGGGTCTTGGCCTGACGCGCCTTTTCCAGTTCGGGCAGCACCCGTTCGCGCAGGGAAAATAGTCCCTTCCAGATGACCTTCTCCTCTTCGGTCCGGGAATCCGTGCCGGGTTGCCAGAGGGACAGGTGGACTGAATCGACGGTGCGGCCCGGAATCTGTTCCCAGGCTTCATCGGCGGTGAACGCCGCCATGGGGGCAAGCATCTGGCAAAGGCGTGTGACGAGGTGGTGAAGGACGGTCTGGGTGGCCCTTCGCCGGGGTGACCGGGCGCCGTCGGTATAAAGCCGGTCCTTTACGATATCATGGTAGACCGAGCTGAGTTCGACTGCGGCAAACTGGGCCAGGCGTTGGTAAACCACGTGGAACTCGAAGGCTTCGTACGCGGCAGCGACATCTTGTTCCAGTCGGGCAAATTCCCCGAGGATCCAGCGGTCCAGGCCGGTAAGTTCGGTGGAAGAGTCCCGGGCCGGGTCGAAGTCATAGAGATTGCTCAGTTGGTACCGGAGGGTGTTGCGCAGGAACCGATAGGATTCGCTCACCTTCTTGAGTCGCTCCTCGCTGACCACGATGTCATTCCGGTAGTCCTGGGACGCGACCCAGAGTCGGATCACATCGGCACCGTATTCCTGGACGTATCGATCTGCGGTCTGGGGTTTGGCGTATCCGCCCTGACTTTGCTTGGATTTCGCGATCTTTTCGCGGTCCTCATCCACCATGAATCCGTGGGTGAGGACGGTTCGGTAGGGAGCGGCGCCATTGCCGGCGAGGGAAAGCAGGAGGGAAGACTGGAACCAGCCCCGGTGCTGATCTGAGCCTTCGAGGTAGACATCGGCCTGCCACGGATGGGTCTGGTCCATCCCGTGTTGCAGTTCAGGTCGTTGCATGAGGACTGCGCGAGAGGAGGATCCTGAATCGATCCAGACGTCGAGTGTGTCCTGGGAGCGGGTGACAGCCTCCGGGCCGGCCCATTGGGTTGGCCTGCAAGCCGCCCAGAGTTCTTCGGTAGAGAGGCTGAACCAGGCATTGGAACCCCGTTGCTCGATCAGGTCGGCTGCCATTCGGACGATTTCTGCCGAGAGGATGGGATGTCCCTCGGCGTCGTAGAAGGCCGGGATGGGCACGCCCCAGGTGCGTTGACGGGAGATGCACCAATCCGGGCGGGTCTGTACGGCGCCCTGGATCCGGTTGATGCCCCAGTCGGGAATCCAGCGGACTCCGTGGATGGCCTGGATGGCCTGCTGACGGAACGGGCGGTCTGCGCCGGGCACGGTATGGTCGATGCGGATGAACCATTGATCGACGGCTCGGAAGACGATCGGAGTCTTGGATCGCCAGCAATGGGGATACGAGTGGTGGTAATCCTCGCGATGGGCGAGGGCATTGAGATCGGTGAGCAGGGCGATGACGGCATCGTTGGCTTCGGAACGGTTGTTCTTCTCGAGGACGGATTTGCCGACCAGGGACTCGGGCAGTTGTTGTTCCCGGGGAAGATCACTGGTGGGGGTGAGGAGTCCCTGGTCTGAGACGGGGCAATAGACGGGCAGGCCAACCTGCAAACCGAGGTGATAATCCTCAAGGCCATGACCGGGAGCGATGTGGACGAAGCCGGTGCCGGTGCCGGCTTCGACGAAGGCGGCGGGGTAGAGGCGTCCGGTGCGGGGGCAGAAGGGATGATCGTAGGTGAGTGTCGCCAGTTCATCGGCCTGGGCGGTGCGGATGATCTGGTAGTTTTCCCAGCCACATTTCTGGGCCAGGGCTCCGAGAAGGAGATTGGCGACGAGGTAGGTTTCGCCGTTGGCGTGGACGTAGGAGTAGTGAAGCTCTGGATTGAAGGCCACGGCCAGATTCGCGGGGAGGGTCCACGGGGTGGTGGTCCAGATGAGCACGAATGTATTGGGTTCACCGGACAACCGGAATTTCACAAACACGCTCTGGCTGACGTGATCGGCGTACTCGACCTCAGCCTCAGCCAAGGCCGTCCGGAAGGGGATGCTCCAGTAAACCGGCTTTTTGCCCCGGTAAACAAACCCCTTCTCCACCAGATCAGCGAACAGCCGCAACTCAGCGGCCTCGTAGCCTGGCGTCAGGGTCAGGTACGGGTTTGCCCAATCTCCCAGCACTCCCAGTCGTTGGAACTGGTCGCGTTGGAGATCCACATAACGTCGCGCATAGGCGTCACAAGCCGCCCGGATGGTTGCCGCATCGGCGTCACCCCGTCCTGAGGTCCTCAATTCCTGGGTGACCTTCGATTCGATGGGAAGGCCATGGCAGTCCCACCCTGGGACGTAGGGTGCCTGGAAGCCGCGCAGGGTGTGCGACTTGATGATGATATCCTTGAGGATCTTGTTGAGGGCGGTGCCGATGTGGATATCGCCATTGGCGAAGGGAGGTCCATCGTGGAGGACGAACCGGGGTGCATTGGCGCGAGCGGCCTGGATGCGGTGGTAGAGGTCCGATTCCTGCCACCTTTTCAGGCGCAGGGGTTCGGACTGGACCAGTCCCGCCTGCATGGCGAATCCGGTCCGGGGTAGGTTGAGCGTGTTCTTGTAGTCCATCGCGGAGCCCTTCCGGGAGCGCGCAAGCTAGGGAACCTGCCCGGACCGGCCAAGCGCGGAAGCGGGTGGCCTGTCCCTTCCGGCGGACGTTTGCCCGATCCATCGCCAAGTTCAGACGTCTTTGGTAAGGTCGTGACGGATGAGCGACTACGCCTTTCGCTTCGGGGGAATTGCGCGGCTTTACGGTGTTGCCGGTTTGGAACGGCTCCAACGGGCCCGGGTGATGGTGGTGGGGATTGGAGGGGTCGGGTCGTGGACCGTCGAGGCTCTGGCGCGGAGCGGGGTGGGTCACCTGATCCTGGTGGATCTGGATGAGGTCTGCGTATCGAACATCAACCGTCAGG